>PWHA01000328.1 GCA_003554685.1 Halanaerobiaceae bacterium | reverse complement strand
ATCTTTTAAAGATAGCTCAATTGCCTTGATGGTTTCCTGAGGCAGGCAGCTGATATTTAAGATGGTACGGTGTCTGGGGGTATTGGTTTCGGGGTCCCGATAGGATTTAACAATGCTGTGACTGATTTTGGGGTTTTTAGCAGTAGTGTCCCAGGATTTTTTTACAAACATAATAGATCAGCTCCACGTTTAGGTTATGTAATAGACTACTATAAAATAATTATATCACATCTAAGCGCTCATGTAAAGGTTATAATCAAGGTTTATTAAAATTAATCAATAGACTACAGTTCATGATATAAAATTACCGCAATCCCTGTCATGACAAGGAATACCCCAAATCAAGGGGGGATGAAGTTAAGTTAATTGGAGATATTTTACATGACAAGGACCAGGAGGCAACAATACAATCATGAAGTATTCACAGAAAACAGAATATGCCATCCACAGCCTGTTGTTTCTGGCATTGGTAAGGAAAGTTACCCTTGTGGAGGAGATTGCAGATAAGTTAGAGGTTCCAGCAAGCTATCTAGCAAAAGTTATGCAGCAGCTTACCAGAGAAGGCCTGGCAAAATCTTATAAAGGTCCTAATGGAGGTTATATGCTTGCCCGTACAGCAGAAGAAATTACCCTGGGAGAAATTGTTAGAATATTTGAACGAAAAGAAATGGTTATGGACTGTTTTTATGAAGATAGAAACTGTTCGCTGTGGCCGAGATGTTTGATTTTGGAAAAGCTAGATGAGGCCTTTGAGGATATGCTGACCGAGCTTGAAAATGTGACAATTGAGGATATAATCGAGAGCACAGAAAAATTTAAAGAATTAAGGAGAGATTTGAATATCAGCTAAAATAGCTCAATTTTAAGGAAAGATAAGAGGTCTTTATCCAGAAAAAGATAAACCTAAGCTATGGTAGTTTTTGTTTTGTAATCTGTTTTTTGGAGGAAAAAAAATGGATGAATTTTCATCCAAAACTCATGAAGTTCCAGCAGATGTTGCTGCAGGCTGGCAGAAAATCCTTAACCTAACTGCCTTTATATATGAGCTGCCGGCAGCTCTAATTATGCGGCTGGACCGCCCCTATATCGAGGTATTTAAGGCCAGCAGCAATCCGGACAACCCCTACGCAGAGGGAGAGCGGAAGAAGGTTGCCGGTCTTTACTGTGAGAAAACAATATCACAGGAAGGTGAGCTGGAGATTGTCAACGCCCTGGAGGAGGAAGAATGGCAGCCAGATAACCCTGATATTGAGATGGGGCTTATCTCCTATCTTGGACTGCCGCTTATCTGGCCCGACGGGGAAACTTTTGGAACTATCTGTGTGCTGGGCCGGGAGGCCAGAAAATTTACCGCAGAGGAAAAAGAACTTCTCCAACAGTTTAAAGTCCTGGTAGAAGCCGATCTTAAGCTGATAGAACAGCAGAACCGGATCAAGAGACTTATCAGAGACAAAGAAAAACAGGAGAAAGAGCTTAAAAGAAGCAAACGCCTGCTGGAGCAGAGCGAGAGTCTGGCTGGTACTGGAGGCTGGGAATACATTGTAGCTGAAGACAGATTCTACTGGACCGATGAGCTCTTCAGGCTGCACGGCTTTCCTGTTCCCGATGATTCTAATTTTCTATCTAATTTTTTAAAAGCAGGTCACATGGAAAAAAGTCTAGAGCTTTATCCCGAACCCTACCGCGAGCAGATAGCAACTTCTTTCCGCCGGGCGGTGGAAGAGGGTGAATCTTATGATCTGGAGGTACGCTTTATCAGTGCCAGAGGTCAGAAGATGTGGGTTAGAACTGTCGGTATGCCGATAACTGACAGCTCCGGTAAAGTTGTCAGGGTGGTTGGTACCTTTATAGATATTACCGAATCTAAAGAAATTCACTTTAAGCTTCAGGAAAGAGTTAAAGAACTTGACTGCCTGCATACCATAGCAAAATACCTGGCGGATAACAAGCTAACCCTGCCCGAAATATTCAACCGGATAATCAGACTTCTGCCCGGGTATTTTAGGAAACCTGATAGAACAGAAGTTCGCATAATTTATCAGGACGAAGTATTCTGTGAGGATAATTTTACAGAGACTCAAAACCTGATCTCCTGCCCAATTAAGGTTAATGACAAGATTGAGGGCCAGATAACTGCCTTCTACTTCGGCGATGCTGAACGGGAAAATATATCAGCTTCAGCTCCAAGCCTATTTCTTCCTGAAGAAAAAAATCTGCTGGATACGGTGGCCAATGAGCTTGCCATTGTAATTGAGAAAAAGGAGATTGAGAAGGCAAGGAAGGCTGATAATCTTAAACTTGCCAGCATTTTAAACTCTTTGAGTACCAATATCTGCGTCCTGGATTCTGAGGGCAATATTAAAGATGTCAATCAATCCTGGCTGGATTTTGCTCAGGAAAATGAAGCGGAAATAGAGAGGGTTACTCCGGGTACAAATTATCTTGAGGTATGCCAAAAATCTCTGGATGAGGAGAGAGAAACTGCTCTGGAATTTGCCCGGGGTATCCGGGATGTTATTTCTGGAAAGAAAGATTTTTTTGAGCTGGAATATCCCTGTCATTCTCCCGAAGAAAAGCGCTGGTTCGTTGGCAGGGTGACGCCCCTTGCCGGTTCTGAAAAGGAGGGCCGCCGGGGCGTGGTCATCGCTCATGAAAATATCACTGAACGGAAGGAACGTCAGGAAAGGATCAGATATTTAAGTTATCATGACAGTCTGACCGGATTCTACAACAGATCTTTTTTTGAACTGGAGCTTAAGAGGCTTGATACCAGAAGACAGCTGCCTCTTACCATCATTGTGGCTGATATTAACGGACTGGAAATTATCAATGCCGGCTTCGGCCGGGACCGGGGCGATAATGCAATTAAGAAAGCAGCAGAAATACTACAGGAGGTAGTAAGAAAAGAAGATATTCTGGCCCGCTGGGGCGGGGATGAGTTCATTCTGCTGCTGCCCCAAACCGATGCCGGAGACGGGCAAATTGTTATAGATCGGATAAAAAAACAGTGCCAGCTGACCAATGACCAGGAGATCCCTATCTCGCTGGGAGTCGGGATGGCTGTTAAAGAAGATATTAATCAGGATATAAATAAGGTCATCAGTCAGGCTGAAAAGAATATGAAACAGAACAAGCTGCTGGATAAGGAAAGCAGTGAAAACAGGATTATCAGGAATCTTTTAAGAGTGCTGGGCACCAAAAGCCATGATACTGAAGAGCATGCTTTTAGAATGGCAGACCTGGCCAACGAGCTGGGCAAAAGGCTGGGACTTAATAATAAGGACTTAAATAACCTTTCCCTGCTGGCCTCTCTTCACGATATCGGAAAAACCTTTATTCCTGAAGAAATTTTGAAAAAGCCGGGCGATCTTTCCCCGGAAGAATGGGTGATCATGGAAAAACACACTATCAAGGGAGCTGAAATTGCAGCAGCTACTGAAGAGTTTGCTGGAATTGCTGCGGAGATTAAAGCTCATCATGAGTGGTGGGATGGGACCGGTTACCCTGAGGGATTGGCTGGAGAAGAAATCCCCTATCTCTCAAGGATCATAGCCATAGTTGATGCCTATGATGTAATGACCAGCGAACGTCCATATAAGAAGGC
Organism: Halanaerobiaceae bacterium; assembly: GCA_003554685.1. Classification (GTDB taxonomy): domain Bacteria; phylum Bacillota; class Halanaerobiia; order Halanaerobiales; family Halarsenatibacteraceae; genus T1SED10-84. Next base: position 7,599 of record PWHA01000328.1, on the reverse strand, counting down.
AATTTCCCGGGAAAAAGCTCTTGAGGAAATTGAGAGATGTGCCGGCAGCCAGTTTGATCCTGAAGCAGCCAGAACTTTTGTGGAAATGATGCAGGAAAAATCCCGGAATTAGGCCGGGTATTTTATATATCCAAGGCTGGAAGCGCTCCTTTTTAGCAGCAGAGAGTTTAAGATGATGAGGGTCTCTATTTATTTGACTTACGGAGTTTTTAAATTATTTTAGCTTTTATTAAATAATAATTAACATGTTTTTAAGATAGCTGCAGTTGAATAATACTGCTGCTATTGACAGCATTTTATTAATATAGCTTTTGGAGGCGATAAAAATGGCTGAGGTAAAAAGAGTAAAGACAGGAATATCTGGTTTGGATAAGATTTTGCATGGAGGTTTGATCTCTGGTGATTCTTATTTAATTAGAGGAGAAGCAGGCAGCGGGAAAACAACACTGGGGCTGCATTTTTTATGTGCCGGTGAGGGAAATGATAAATCCGGATTATTCATATCTTTATCGGAGCCCCGGGATAAAATAATTAGAAATGGTGAAAGAAGGAATTTTCCAGTCCAGAACAAAGTTGAATTTTTAGATCTGAGCCCTTCCAGTCAGTTTATAGAGGAAAAAGATTACAATGTTTTTCCTTCTTCGGAAGTTGAGCAGGGGCCCTTGTTAAATGCAATAACCAACAGGATCAAAGAGATGAAGCCAGAGAAGATATTCATTGATGGGCTGACACAGCTGCGCTTTCTGTCCTCAGATGATTATAGGTTCCGCAAAAATGTTCAGTCTCTTATCAAGTTAATGTCTGATATAGAAACAACTCCCATGCTTGTATCGGAAGTTGGCAGTCGTCCTGATGATGATCTGCAGTTTATCAGTGATGGCATAATTAATTTACAGCCCCAGGGCACAGAGAGGAAAATTTCTATTTCCAAAATAAGGGGTTCTGGCTTTAAAAAAGGGAAGCATACCTATACTCTGGATGAAGAAGGCATGAAGGTATATCCTATCTTAACCCCAGATTTTTCACTATCAAAGAAAGAAGAAATAGAACAAGAAACAGAAAATGAAGCAATTTCTTCAGGTATTCCTGAGATTGATAAACTTCTCCACGGAGGCATTGAAAGGGGAACTAATACTATTATTACCGGTCCCACAGGTTCAGGTAAAACTTCTCTGGGTCTGACATTTATGAAAGAAGCGGCAGGTCGGGGGGAAAGATCTGTAATATATCTGCTGGAAGAAAGCAAAGAAGTTTTAAAGCAGAGATCCAAGGCAATCAACATACCCATAAAAGAAATGATTAACAATAATAATCTGGAACTATTTTCAGTCAATCGACATGAAATAAGCCCTGATATTTTTATTCATCAGATTAAAGAGGAAGTGGAAAGACATGACACAAAGCTGCTGATGCTTGACAGCATTACAGCTTTTAACTCTTCTTTTGCAGATGAAAACTGGAGCAAAAATGATCTGGTAAAAGCCCTGGATTCCCTGCGGAGGTTTTTATTTAATAACAATGTCACTATTCTTATGACCAATGAAATAGCAAATATTACAGGGGATTTTCAAGTGACCGATGATCAAATCAGCTATTTAGCTGATAATTTAATTATACTCCGCTATTTAGAATTGAGGGGAGGCATGCAGAAAGCGATTGGAGTGCTGAAGAAGAGGCTGAGCGGTTTTGAAACTAAATTGAGAGAGTTTAAGATAACAAAATACGGGCTGGAAGTAGGAGAACCTCTGGAAAACTTGAGCGGAATTCTGACCGGAAATCCAGAATTCACCTCGGGTAAGCAGACAAATAAAAATACTTCATATTAGGAATGTTTAATTATGAAAATAGGTAAAAGAGCTATTTATAAAGAGAATAAAAATGCAACTATAAATCTATTGATTTCCAATCAGCGGAATAGAAAATTGCTGAAAGATTTGCTGATTAATGAGTATGAAATTATTTCGAAAACAGAAGATTTTGATAGATACCACTTAATAATAATGGATGCAAAGTATTACGAAGCTAATAAGAAGAAAGTAAAAGAGCTGAAAAATGATGAATTTTCTTTCACGCCTGTTATATGTCTGCAGGGCGAAGGAAGAAATACAACACAAAATTTATTTGAGCTGGTTGAAGATGTCATTGATCTGCCGGTTTCAAAAAATTTATTGCTGGCAAGAGTAAATAACTTAATTCACAGCAAAAAATTATGGAAAAAAAACAAGGTTTTAAAAGACAGATACGAAAGCATATTCAATTATATTAATGATATGGTATTTTTGATTGATGATTTAGGGGAAGAAAACTTTCAGTTTAAAATTAGGGAGGCAAATGAGAAGTTAAGGGAAAAACTGAATTATCAGCAGGGAGTTATAAAAGGTTTATCTCCCGAAAAATTCATGCCTGAAGAGGATATTAAGGAGTTAGTTGAAATTATTAAGAATGATGGGGAAGCTATTTTTGCCACTGAGTTTCATACCAGCAAAGGAACAGTATTTCCTGTAGAAATTAATGCCCGAAGAGTTCAAATTTATAAAAAAGATCAGATCCTCTGTGCTGGCAGGGATATAACGGAACAAAAAAAGAAAGAAGAAAAAATCAATTATCTCCTTTTTCATGATGAGCTTACCGGTTTATACAACAGAAGATTTTTGGAAGAAGAAATAAAACGGCTGGATACTGAAAGACAGCTGCCTATCTGTATTTTTATAATTGATATAAATGGGATGAAGCTTGTAAATGACAGTTATGGTCACAAAACCGGAGATGAGCTGCTCGTTAAGACTGCGGATCTTTTGAAAAATATATTTCGGGAAGAAGATATTCTGGCGCGCTGGGGCGGTGATGAATTCAGCGTTTTTCTGCCGCAAACTGCTGAAACAGAAGCAGAAAAAATACTGGAAAGAATAAAGGATAAATGTGAAAAAACAGAGGAGTATAAATTGCCAGTTTCGCTGGGAGTGGGATATGCTGTAAAAGAAAATAAGGAACAGGATATATCTGATGTTTTGAATAAAGCTGATAGGGAAATGTATAAAGATAAATTAATTGCTCAAAAAAGTGCCACCAATAAAATAGTTAAAAGTTTGTTATCCTCACTTGAGGCAAAGAGTACTGAAACTAAGTCTCATACCAAGCGTCTGGAAGCATTGGCCATTAAACTGGGAAAGAAAATTGGACTTTCCAACAATCAATTGAACAATCTTTCCCTGCTTGCTACCCTGCATGATATAGGCAAAGTAAATGTTTCAGAAGATATTCTTAATAAACCTGGGGATTTAACTGATAATGAATGGGAAATAGTTGAAGAACATCCCCGTATTGGTTATAAAATAGCCCTTTCTTCTGTGGACTTCTCTTCGGTTGCAGATGAAATCTTAGCTCATCATGAGCGCTGGGATGGAGAAGGCTATCCCAATGGTTTAGAAAAGGATGAGATTCCGCTATTATCAAGAATAATAAGTATAGTGGATGCCTATGATGTTATGGTTAATGGAAGGCCCTACCAAGAAGCTTTATCTCAAGCTGAAGCGTTAAATGAACTGAAAAAATGTGCAGGAAGCCAGTTTGATCCCGAGTTGGTGGAGAAATTTGTGAATATGATAAAAAATAATTAAGGTGACAGATAAATTACAGCGTGACATCTTAATAATAATAACAAAAAGGGGTTTGCCAGTGTCGCAAACAGATAAAAACAGCAAAAATTTTGGAGAGCGCAAAAAGGTTAATAGTTATAATAATGGGCCCTATTTCTGTGATCGGGAAAAATTTCTTAACCTTTATGAGATTGAAAAAAGGAGGTCTGACCGGGAGTGGCATAGTTCTTTTCTGGTGTTGTTTAAAATTTCACCCAAAAAAGAAGAAACAATTGGAACAACTGGAAAAGATGGCGCTAACAGTTTAGCTGAAGCGGAGCAAAGTTACCAGCAAAGCCAGGAAGTTCCAGATAATTTTACTAACTGGCTGGAAGAGATATTAACCAGGGGAATTAGACAGGGAGATGTGATCTGCCGCTGGAGTGAGAAGAAGTATACAATTTTACTGCATGATATAAAAGAGGAAGATGTTGAAAAAGTGATAAAAAGAATCAAAGATGCTTATAAAAATAAGCTGTCAAGCTGCCCTCACCAGGATTGCTGGTATAATATAGGGGGGAAGTGTAAGTCCAGGAATTTAAAACACGAAAGTAAGGCTTTCTGCAGCCAGCTTTTATATATGAGGAAAAATGAACTTGTATGGAGTTATTATCGAGTTCAACGTTGAATACAGTAGTTTCAAATTAAGTAGTCGAATTAAAGAGTGGTTGAGAAGATTTAAAATGTTGCAACCAAGTATCTGGATAATTATTTGCCCTGGTTTGTTTTTTATTGATTGAGCGGGAAGAAATGTTAAAAACGCTAAAATGCAGGTAATGACAACAGTTTAGAAACCTGCAGCTGCCTGAACAACATGTTATTTTTGTGTGCCTTTATCTTTGTTCTTAACTCATTAATTCAATAAATTCCCTGACCAGCTGAGGATCAAATTGACTGCCCCCACATCTATTCAGCTCAATCAATGCTTCTTTTTTAGAAACAGCATCTTGATAAGGTCTCCCATTAATCATGACATCATAGGCATCAACAATGCTTATTATTCTCGACAAAAGAGGAATCTGATCCTCCTTTAACCCCTTGGGATAACCTTCCCCGTTCCAGTGTTCATGATGTGCCAGAATTTCAGCAGCAACAGCAGAAAAATCTTCACAGGATGAGGCAATTTTATAACCAATCCGGGGATGTTCTCTAATTTGCTCCCACTCATCATTGGTTAAATCTCCAGGGTTTCTGAGGATTTCCTCGGAGATATTAACTTTGCCAATATCATGCAGGGTAGCCAGCAGAGAAAGATTATTCAATTGATTGGCAGAAAGCCCTATTTTTTTGCCCAGCTTCAGGGCCAGATTTGTCAGACGCTTGGTATGAGCTTCAGTCTCAGGGCTTTTAGCCTCCAGTGTTGATAGTAAATTTTTGATTATTTTATTGCTGGCACTTGTTTGGGCAAACAACTTGTCCTTATACATGGCAGCATCAGCTTTATGCAATATATCAAATATATCCTGTTCTTCATCCTCCTTGACAGCATAACCTATCCCCAAAGATATTGGTATATTTCCAGTTTCTGTTTCTTCACATTTTGCTTTCATTCTTGCAAGAATTTTCTCTGCTTCTGTTCCCTTAGTTTGAGGTAGAAGAACACTGAATTCATCGCCACCCCAGCGGGCCAGAATGTCTTCTTTCCGAAATATTTCTTCCAGTAAATTAACTGTTTTAATCAGCAGCTCATCACCGGCTTTGTGACCAAAGCTATCGTTAATAAGTTTCATTCCATTTACATCAATGATAAATATACAGAGGGGTAACTGCCTTGCAGTGTCCAGACGCTTCATCTCTTCCTCAAAAAACCTCCTGTTATATAAACCGGTGAGAACATCATGAAACAAAAGATAATTAACTTCTTTCTCTTTCTCCTTTTTCTCTGTTATATCTCTGGCAGCACAAAGCATCTGCTTTTTTCCCTCAATTTGAACCATCCGGGCATTTATTTCCACAGGCACTGCTTCTCCCTGGCTGCTGAAAAACTCAGTAGTAAATAGAACTTCCTCCCGGGATGTTAAATTTTTATATAGTCCTCTAATATCCTTATCCGACATGAATTTTACCGGAGAAGAGTTCTTTAAAATTTCATCTGTATAATTAAGTTTTTCCCGCAATTTCTGGTTCGTTTCACTAACTTTAAGCAGAAAATTCATTTGCCCTTTTTCTTTAAATGTATCCATCAGGAAAACCATGTCATTGATGTTATCAAATATATTTTTGTATTTCTCTTCTAAAACTTTGCATTTCTCTATCAATCTTTTGTTGCTGACCAGGTTTTCAATTCTGGTCAATAACAAAATTTTAGAAATAGGAAGGTCAACCACATCTTCAGCTAGTTTAAATAAATTTTGTAAAGTGTTTTTGCTTTCATCTCTTAAACAAATTATAGGTGTAAAGGAATTTTTATTCTGTTTGAATCTATTTATCTGAAATCTATATTTTTCAATATGCTCTACATCCATTATTATCAAGTCGTAATTGTTAAAATCAGTTTCCTGTTTCGAAATAATTTCAAAATCTTTATCTAGCAGATCTTCCAGCAGCTCCTTATTTTTGCTGTTGGCGAGCAGTATATTAATTTTTTCTTTTTTGTTTTTTTTATTCTTTTTTTCTCTAATAACTTTATGGTCATTTTCCATAGCATCAATTTCTCCTCAAACTTCTGTTTCCAGACCCCTGCGAAATAAATTCTGGATTGCCTGAGAGAATTCCCCGCAAATTTTTCAGTCACTTTTCTACATTTATCTCAAACACTCAAAAAATACTAATATTATACTGACTTTCTCACTCATTCATCATCTCTTGAAAAATCTCCACCAGCTCGGGGTCAAACTGGCTGCCGGCACATCTTTTTAGTTCCTTTAAAGCTTCATCTTTATTCACTTTTTTATTATAAGATCTTGTGTTTGTCATAACATCATCAGCTTTATCTAAAATCTCAGCCATATCCTGTTCCGGGCTGTATTTAACTGCTGTACCAATTCCCAGAGAAATTGGTATTTCATCATCCCCGATTGCAGCACAGTTTTGCTTTATCCGCTGAATAACTTTTCCGGCTGCTTTTTTATCTGTTTGAGTCAGCAGGACAATAAATTCATCTCCGCCCCAGCGGTTAGTAATATCTTCATGCCGAACAGAAGACCGCAAAATATCAGCAACCTTAATTAATAATTCATCACTTTTTTATGACCACAGGTATCATTTATTATTTTTAATCTATTTATATCAACCATAATTATACTGAACGGGAATTTTCGGGTTTGCCGATAAAGACCCTTTCAAAGGTAATTGAGCCCAGATCCTTGATCTTCTGCCAGAATTCTTCCCGGTTTTTAAATTTATTCCTGGAAATAATTGTCCTTACATTTAACCCCTTGATCTCTCGATGATTGTAATTTAATTTCTAACAGGCAAACTCATTAGCATATTCAATTATACTCCCAGTAGTAACCCAGAAAATCATAATAGCCGCCTTATCTACAAAAAACTGAGTCATATGAAGTTTTTTCTCAGCCCTTATGATATTTGAATTATCTTTTGTCCTTATGTTGTTTGCATTATCTTCAGCTTCTTTCTAAATATTGAAACTAATAGCAGGGAAAGGTAAAGGGGAAGGAATGGAATCCACAGTTATTAAACTTAACCATCAAACCCTTTTCCCCTGCAAAAAGTTTTAGATTCAGGATCAGAAAGCTGGCTGGAGAAAAAAATATATTGCTTTAGTCTCCCTGATGTAATAAAATAATAAGTGTCTGGTATAAAACCAGACCAAAGGACTCGAATTAAGTAGAGGCAAATTCAGAGGTAAATTCAGAGGTAAATTCAGAGGCAAATTCAGAGGTAAATTGAAAGTTTTTGAAGATAAAATAATAGGTCTTCATTTAATTAAACTCAGGAGGATTATAATGAAGGAAATTAAAAAAGCTGTTGTGGCCTGTAAAGTTTTTTATCAGGAAATTTT
>PWHA01000053.1 GCA_003554685.1 Halanaerobiaceae bacterium | reverse complement strand
TGATAATATGCTCCTTCTGCCAGTTCAGCATATCCCGGGCTCCCCCCAGCTTATTGCGCCGGCCGTAATTAACCGGGCACTGGGTAATCGCCTCAATAAAGGTCAAACCCCGGTGAGCAAAGCCTTCCTGGAAAATTTTAATCAGCTGGCGGGGCTGCTGGGCAGCTCCCCGGGCCACAAAGGTGGCTCCAGCCGAACGGGTGAGTTCACAGAGATCAAAGTTTTGATCAATATTGCCATAGGGAGCTGTGGTGGCGGTTGCTCCCGTAGGAGTCATGGGAGAAAACTGGCCGGCAGTCATACCGTAAATGCTGTTATTAAACAAAACCACCTTGAGATCAATATTGCGCCGGCAGGCGTGGATTAAATGGTTGCCGCCGATTGCCGCTCCGTCACCATCACCGGTTACAACCATGACCGTCAGTTCCGGATTGGCCATCTTAATTCCGGTGGCAAAGGTTAGAGCCCGTCCGTGAGTCACATGCAGGGTATCAAAATCCAGATAGCCCGAAGCCCTGCCCGAACAGCCGATCCCGGAAACCACCACTGTTTTATCCTGATCCAGTCCGCTGCGGGCAAAGCCTCTCAGCATGCTGGCCATTATAGTGCCGTGGCCGCAGCCCGGACACCAGATATGGGGCAGTTTATCCTGTCTAAGATAACGATCTATATCTTCAGCCATTATCAGCCAACCTCCTTTATTTTAGCCAGAATCTCTGCCGGTGGTATGATCGTGCCATCATACTTATGGATTCCCGAAATCCTGGCCCGGCCGCAGGCAGCTTTTTTTACTTCTCCGATCAGTTGCCCCCTGTTAAGTTCGGGAACAATTATTTGCTCAACCCTATCGGCCAGTTCTGCCACATAATCTTCGGCAAAGGGCCAGACGGTCTTAAGCTTGACCCAGCCGGCCTTTATTCCCTCCTGGCGGGCCCGGGCCACAGCACTGATGGCCGAGCGGGCGGTGGAACCATAGGAAAGCACCACAATATCTTCATCCCCCTTAAGATCGTCCTCCAGCAGAATGATATCGTCCAGATTTTCATCAATCTTGGCCATCAGTCTGTCCATCAGGCGGCGGGCATCCTCGGTTTTACCCCGGGGAAAGCCGGTCTTGTCGTGAAAAAGTCCGGTAGAATGATAACGATAACCCTGGCCATAATCCGGCATGGGGGGGATGTGATCCTCGGTCTCCTGATAGGGATAAAAATCCTCTCTATCCTCGGGGCGGGGTCGTTTGCGCTCCACTATTTCAACCTCTGCCGGTGAAGGAATCCGAACCTTCTCCCGCATATGTCCCACAATTTCATCTAACAGCAGAATTACCGGAATGCGATATTTTTCTGCCATGTTAAAGGATTCTATAGTTAAGTCGATGGTCTCTTTAACCGTGGAGGGGCTGAGAGCAATAATGGGATGATCACCATGGGTCCCCCAGCGGGCCTGCATCACATCGCCCTGAGAGGGGGAGGTCGGCAGTCCGGTAGAGGGGCCCACCCTCTGGACATTAACCACCACACAGGGGGCTTCCACCATGATGCCCAGTCCGAGGTTTTCCTGCTTCAAGGAAAAACCGGGACCGCTGGTAGCGGTTATCGCCTTCTCTCCGGCCAGGGAGGCTCCTATCACACAGCCCATACTGGCTATTTCATCTTCCATCTGGATAAATTTGCCGCCCAGGGCCGGCAGCTTCTCCGCAAAACCTTCGGCTATTTCAGAAGCAGGGGTGATGGGATAACCGGCAAAAAAGCTGGCTCCAGCTACCAGTCCTCCTTCAACCACTGCTTCATCTCCCTGCAGCAGCATGGTTCTAGCTGTCATTTCATTATTTTTTGTTTCAACTTTGCTTTTCATCTTCATTCACCACCTTCAGTACAAAATCCGGGCAGCTCAATTCACAATTTTCACAGCCCACACAGTTTTCAGGATAGGCAATTTGAATCCGATCCTGCCCCAGCTCCAGAACTTCCACCGGGCAGACTTCGATACAGATTCCGCAGGTCTTGCACCAGTCAGGTCTGGCAACTCTAACCCTGCCTTTTTTGGCCACCACTATCAGCTCCTTTTAATTGCTGTCCGCTTTTCCCTAAGTTTTGTTAAATAAAAAACTTGATTTCGCCTGCTTATTTCTATATAACTTCCCAAAACCCTTTAAAAATCTGAAAAAAAAGGCCGGCTTTTCAGCCGGCCAAATATATTTATTTTTCTTCCATGTGAGGATAGCGATAATCCCGGGGTGGCACCAGATTTTCTTTGATGGTCCGGGGAGAAAGCCAGCGGAGCAGGTTCAGTTTACTGCCGGCCTTGTCATTGGTGCCAGAAGCCCGGGCACCTCCAAAGGGCTGTCTGCCCACCACCGCTCCGGTGGGCTTATCATTGATATAGAAATTACCGGCAGCCTGGGTCAGAATCTCCCGGGCCAGGCTGACTGCCGCCCGGTCCCTGGCAAAAATCGAACCGGTCAGCCCGTAGGGAGAGGTCTCATCACAGAGTTTTAAGGTCTTCTCATATTCTTCTTCAGGATAGAGATAAACAGTCAGGACAGGGCCAAAAATTTCCTCTTCCATGGTTTTAAAATTGGGATTTTCTGTCAGTATTACTGTTGGCTCAATAAAATAGCCCTGAGAATCATCATAGCTGCCTCCAGAAATTATCCTGGCATCCTCAGCCTGCCGGGCATGATCGATATAGGAGGTTATGCTGGCAAAAGCCGGGGCATCGATGACAGCATTGACAAAATTGGTGAAGTCATCAACCGATCCCATCTTAATATTATCGACTTCTTCCAGAAAATCATCCCGGATCACCTCCCAGAGTTTCTCCGGAATATAGGTCCGGGAAGCCGCCGAACACTTCTGGCCCTGATACTGATAGGCTCCACGGATCAGAGCTGTTATCAGGGCTTCAGGATCAGCAGATTTATGAGCAAAGACAAAGTCCTTACCGCCGGTTTCACCCACTATCCGGGGGTAGCTGTGATAGTTTTCAATATTTTCCCCTACCGTCTGCCACATCTGTCTGAAGGTTTCGGTGGAACCGGTAAAGTGGATTCCGGCCAGTCGGGTATCCTCCATGACACGGGGGCCGATTTTGCTTCCAGGCCCGGGAATAAAATTAAGCACTCCCGCCGGCAGTCCAGCCTCCTGATAGAGTTTCATCAGATAATAATTGGAAAATACCGCGGTGGAAGCAGGTTTCCAGAGCACCGTATTGCCGCAGACCACCGGAGCCCCGGGCAGATTGCCGGCAATTGAGGTAAAATTAAAGGGCGGCACGGCAAAGACAAAGCCCTCCAGCGGGCGATACTCCAGCTTGTTAATTTCCTGTCTTGAGGAGGCCGGCTGTTCCTGGTAGATCCGGGAGAGGTAATAATTATTGAAACGGAAGAAATCAATCAGCTCACAGACGGCATCAATCTCGGCCTGATAGATATTCTTGCTCTGTCCCAGCATGGTGGCAGCGTTAATGGTAGCCCGCCAGGAATCGGACAGCAGACAGGCGGCCCTTTCAAAAATGGCCACCCGGTCTTCCCAGGACATGGCAGCCCATTCCTCCCAGGCTTCAAGAGACGCTTCAATTGCCCTGTCCACCTCCTCGGGACCGGCTTTATGATAACGGGCCAGAACGATGCTGTGGTCATGGGGACAGCGGATTTCTCCCAGATTATCGGTCCTAACCACTTCACCTCCAATAACCAGAGGAATTTCGAGGGTTTTTTCCTTCATCTCCTGCAGCTTTTTCTTTACGGCCTTTCTTTCCGGACTGCCAGGAAGATATTCCAGAATCGGCTCATTTTCAGGCCTTTCAAGCGAAAATATTCGATTGCGACCCAAAGCTAATCACCCCTAATAAATTTTTTAGCAACGAAATTGACAAAACTTCTCCATAAAACCATAAAACTACGTAAAACTTAAAAATCAGGCCAGCAGCAGACTTTGAAATCTGGCAATATCCTGCTGATATAAACCAGCAATTTTCAGCTCCAGCACCTTAAACTACTGAAGGTTCAAGGATCAAATCTCCCCGGGCAAATCGTCCCGGATCAAGCTTGAGCTCCAGGCTGGGTTCCTCGCCGCCGATCATTTCAGCCAGCAGCACTCCGGTCATGGGAGCGATCATGAAACCATGACCGCTGAAACCTATGGCCATAAAAAAACCCGGAACCTCTTCAGACTCGGCAATAATCGGCTGGCGGTCAGGAGTGATATTATAAAGTCCGGCCCACTGCCTGATAACCCTGAGTTGCTTGAGAGGAGGCAGCAGTCTGGTGGCCTTCCGGGTCATCTCCTCCAGAAAATGCCAGCTGGAATTGAGATTGTAACTTTCCGGCTCATCGGGATCACCATAACCCATTAAAAAGGGACCTTCGGGGGTCTGCTGGCAGTAGATGTTGTAGGAAAAAGACATAACCATCGGCCCCTGCAGGGGCTCAACCTTCTCGGTTACCAAAATCTCATGGCGCTCGGATTTAACCGGCAGATCCAGCCCGACCATTTTGCCGATCTGCTGGGAATAACCCCCGGCAGCATTGACCACACTGTCGGTTTTAATCAGACCCTGATCAGTTCTTACCCCGGTGATTTTGCTGCCGGACATTTCAATATCCAGAGCCTCGGTATAGGTATAAATATCAACTCCCAGCCGACGGGCGGCATTGGCATAGGCCTCTGTCACCAGAAAGGGATTAACATGGCCATCGGTGGGACAGAAGGCTCCCCCTACTATACCCTCCAGGTTAAGATGGGGCACAATGTCTCTGGCCTCCCGGGGGGTAACCTCCCGGGAAGGGATGTCATATTTGCTCTGCACTTTGAGATTTTTTCTGAACTGTTCCATTTCCTTTTCGGAAAAAGCCAGCAGCAGATAACCCTTCTGCTTCAACTCTATATCCCTCTTAACCTCCAGCATCTCGTTCATTTTCTCAAAGATATCCATGCTTTTCCGGGCCAGGGCACAGTTCATCTCAGTGCCCCACTGCTGCCTGATCCCGGCACCACAGCGGCTTGTGGCGCCGCTGCCCAGATAGGCTCTTTCCAGCAGCACTACATCCTTAACTCCCAGGCGGGCCAGGTTATAAGCCACCGCCAGACCGACCACTCCCCCTCCAATAATGACCACATTTGCTTTATTTTTCACCGGCATCACCTGTCAGTTCCTTCATTTTAATGCCTTCCAGAGGGGGTCTGTTGGTCGGCATTTTTATCTCCTCCCGGCCGCAGTTTTTCTGCCGGGCCAGTATTCTATCAATCAGCTGCAGGCAGGTGCTGCCCCGGCAGGGGCCCATCCCCAGTCGGCAGATTCTTTTTATTTCTTCAATGGTGGTGTAGCCTTCAGCTATCACCTCTTCAACCTCGGCCAGCGTTAGATCCTCGCAGCGGCAGATAATAGTATTTTGGCGATCCATACTAATCCTCCATTCTTTTAAAATTGCGAACAGTCAGGACCTGCTCTTTTGAAACTGCCAGCCAGACCACCGCAGTCCTGTCCTGTCTTTCAGCATTCTGTACCTTTTCTACCCGGGCTTCTCCCACCACTTCTCCGGCCCGATTTAGAGCCTGAACTATCTCCCCTTCCTCCGGCAGTGGGGTATATTCGTAGGGAACCCGGACAACTCCTTCCTCTTTACTATAATTATAATCCAGAACAAAGATCGCCAGGCCGGGACAGTTGGCAATACACTGACCGCAGCCGGTGCATCTGTCAAAATCCAGTTCCGGCAGATCATTAATATCGTGAAATTCTTCAATGGCTTCTATCGGACAGCTGTAATAGCAGGGATCACAGGGAATTTCAGTAAAGCATTCAAAAATTGCCACCGGCCCCTGCTCGAGTCTTTCCCAAGATGGCAGGCTTGCTTCAACTTTTCCAGCTTCGGGTATACCGGTCTCTTCCAGCATTTTGATTCCTCCTGACTCGGGTAAGTCCCCTTCTAATATGTTCACCTACCGGACCTCTTCTCAAATCCGCCAGTTTCTCTTTAATTTCTGTCCTTTCCCGATCGATAGCAGAACTCTCCGGGATAATATCGGCAGCAGCCGCGACAGCAGCCAGCTCTCCTTCCAGAATGGCGGCGGTTGCCTCCTCTATTCCGGCAGAATCCCCGGCTGTATAAACCCGGGGATTGCTGGTCTGGAGATTTTCATCCCGGACCGGAACATCCCCGCCCAGTTCAGCCACATAGGCCATCTGACAGCCGGCCTGAATCGCCAGATCTACCTTGGGAGTCAGGCCCACAGCCAGGCAGATTGTGTCAATTTCCATTTCCTGCTCGGTACCGGATACAGGCTGCCAGTCCTCATCAATCTCCTGAATAATCGCTGCCTCTACCTCCTCTTCCCCCCGTGCTCCCTTAATAGTATGATGGGTTAAAATAGGGATTCCCGCCCGGCGGACCTTGGAGGCATGGACGGCATAGCCTCCGATTCTGCCGGTAGCTTCAATTACTGCTTCAACCTCAATCCCTGCCTGGAGCAGCTGGTAAGCTACAATCAATCCGATATTGCCAGCACCAATCATCAGAATTTTTTCTCCGGGAATAATACCATACTGGTTCATTAAAGTTTGAACAGCCCCGGCTCCATAAATTCCAGGAAGATCATTGTTGGGAAAACTCAGCATCTTTTCAGAAGCTCCGGTGGCCAGTATCGTTCTTTCCGGCTTTAATTTAAAAAATTTATTCCGACAGGAGTAACCCAGAACATCATCTTCATAATAACCCTGGGCCACCGTACCCTTTAATACTTTAATTTCCGGCCGGTCCTCGAGCTTATCTTTAAAGATTTCAGCAATATCTATTCCCCGAATTCCGGCAAACTGCTTGTGAGAGCCAAAGAACTGATGGGTCTGCTTGACCAGCTGTCCCCCGAGAAAATTGTCCCTTTCCAGCAGATATATCTCTTCCAGCCCCATTTCCCGGGCCTTCAGGGCAGCAGCCAGCCCGGCCGGTCCTCCTCCAACAATGGCAAGCTCACACTTTTGCACTCAAATCACCCTTCCCCTGCTGTTCCTGAACAACCATCCCCTCTTCCACTTCTACTACGCAGGTCTTAACATTTGGCTCTCCATCAACCACCATCAGGCAGGAAGAGCAGTTGCCAATGGCACAAAAAAAGCCCCGGGGTCTCTGGTGCTTCTGGCTGTGAGTCAATTTTCTAATGCCTGCCGCATGCAGAGCCGAAGCTATTGTCTCTCCGGGATAGGCAGTTATTTTTTTGCCGTTGTAGCTGAAGGTAATTTTCTCGCCGCGCTTAAATTCCAGAATTGGATGATCTTTAATCCGCATAATTATCCTCCTTTGCCGGCAGTTACTAAAAAATTGCAGGTCAGCAGTTCCAAAGTAAATTCTCCGTTAGCTTATTCTTGCTAACATTTTAAAAATTAAAAGCTTTCCTCTACTTAGTCTCGAAGAAGATTCCTAAGTAATTAATCTGCGGGCTTCACCGGAGAGGACTGGCACAGCTGTCTCCTACGCATCTGTATACTATATTTCTCTTTGCAGACTCTATTTCCTGCTCTGAAATCAGGATTCTTACTGATTATTTTTATATTTTTAAGCAGTTCCTTTGCGAGAATAGCAGTCCCTTTGTGAGAATAAAGGAGCAGTATCCTTAAGAAAAAAATTCCGGATACTGCCCCTTACTTGCGCTTCTATTTTCTTTTGGGATCCATGCCCTTAATCAACCAGCCTAGAACTCCGATATAGAGTCCATAAAAGATAATGACCCAGATTACAGTTGTAATATCCATTATATCATCCCCTTATTCCTTATGGCTTTTTTCCGGCGGAGACATCCTGCCCCTGCGCAGATTTTTCGCCAGATAATCATTTAAGAAATACATGACCACTGCCAGAATACCCCACTGGAATATCATGGTACCGGTACTGAAAATCTCGAAGGGATTCCACCAGTCATCGGGGTACCATTCAATGGACTGCATCACCCACCAGCCGAAGATAAAAACAAACATTACCGGGAACAGACGGATGCAGTAACTCCACCATTTCCCGATATGAATATCGCTGATCTCATTAACCTCAGCCCGGGCCTTTTCCACTCCGTACTTCATTATGGCAATGGCAACCAGCAGACCACTGATCAGGAGACCAACTCCCCAGACCCAGTCCTGATTATCGAGAAAATCGATCCAGATGGCCGAGGGAATACCCATGATGAAAATTATCAGGCCCGCCAGCAGAGCAGCCTGCTTACGCTTGAGTCCCGTATCAATCAGGTTGGTAGCCCCCAGCTCAATCATAGCTGTCAGGGAAGATACAGCGGCTACAGACAGAGCCAGGAAAAAGAGAGGCGAGATAATTACCCCGCCCGGCATTTCTACCAGGAGCTCCACTATATAGATAAAGGTCAGACCAATATTACCCGCTTCCAGAATAGCTTCGCCCTCGGCAATCGTTGGCGACATGGAAAATACTGTAATCAAAATGGCAGTACCGGCTAAAAATCCAGCCAGCACATCGGCAAAGGCTATAATGCTGCTGTTTCTGCCGATATCCTCTTCTTCTCTGGAGTAAACAGCATAAACCATCAAAAGACCCCAGCCGGCCCCGGTGGACCAGGCCGCCTGGGTAAAAGCTTCCAGCCAGACCCGTCCACTTAAAAGCTCTCCCCATTCCGGGACAAAAAGATAGCTCAAGCCGACCAGAGCATCGGGTAAAAACAGGGCTCTTAAAGCCAGTATAGCCAGCAAAACAAAGAGTGAAGGCAGCAGAATATTAATTACCTTTTCAATTCCACCTTTAATACCCCGGTAGATTATCGCCACGGTAATCAGTGTGGCCAGAAAATGAAACAGCACCGTCTGCCCCGGGCTGGCAATAAAACCCTCCCAGAGAGCCTCTCCTTCAACTCCAGGAGAAATTGCCCCGGATATGCTGAAAATAAAGTATCGCAGCGACCAGCCCGCTACCACTGCATAATAAAAGGCTATACCAAGAGAGCAGAAGGCCAGCCAGCCGCCCATCCAGGTATAATCTTTGCCAACAAAGTCTCTAAAAGCCGCTATGTTACCCACTCTGGTTTTTCTGCCAATTAAAAATTCTGCTATTAACAGCGGAATAGCCCAGACTATTACTGCCACGGTTAAAGCAAAAAGAAAGGTGCCTCCCCCCCACATACCCGCTATCCGGGGAAAGCGCCAAATATTACCTGTACCAACAGCCATGCCAATTGAAGCCGCAATTATGGCAAACCTGGTGGTGAACTGATCATTATTGTTCTGCATTAGCTAATCTCCCTCCTCGCAAGTTATCCAGCAGTTCCACCAATAAAAGATTTGACAAAAATAAAATAATTATGTCAGGTATAAATTTTCTCACAATAATCATTCCAGACCAGACCAAGGGCCTCCAGGAAACCCAGACAGCTAACATGCCAGCAGAAATTATTAACCGGCAGCCAGCTAAAGCTGTTACTCACCTCCTTCTGATTCTAATAGCCTTCTCC
Organism: Halanaerobiaceae bacterium; assembly: GCA_003554685.1. Taxonomy (GTDB): domain Bacteria; phylum Bacillota; class Halanaerobiia; order Halanaerobiales; family Halarsenatibacteraceae; genus T1SED10-84. The sequence goes on along the minus strand of PWHA01000053.1, from coordinate 1,751 downwards.
GCTCAAATCCAGAGTGGCCTTCCATTATAACTACTATTATAAGCGGAATGAAGGAATTCCTGCTATGTTATTCTGGATTTACTCTCAAACTCCTTCAATAAATTAACAGATTGTAAATAAAGTTTTTAAAATGGCAGTTCCTATTAATATATGACAATTGCTGCAAACCCGCTATTTTTCTATTAAAGGAACAAATCTAACCGACTCCAGCTTTCTCCGAGAAAATTTATCCCGGCTTTCACGGGTAACCAGCACAAGCCGCTGAAAAAACCCGTCTCCCAGAGGAAGTATCAGCCTGCCGCCGATTTCCAGCTGTTGCTTTAGTTCCTCCGGTATCTGGGCTGCGGCAGCACTGACCAGAATCCCGGCAAAGGGTGCCTTTTCCTGCCAGCCCCGGGAACCATCTCCGGCCCTGATTTCAATATCATCATAACTCAGCTGCCTTAAGGTCTGTAGGCTTCTCTCGGCCAGGACGGCTTTCCGCTCGATTCCATAAACTTCTTCGGCCAGTTCGGCCAGTAGAGCCAGAACATAGCCGCAGCCGCTGCCAACTTCCAGCACTTTATCCTCTGGAAAAACTTCAAGTTTATCCAGCATATAAGCCACAATATAGGGCTGACTGATTGTCTGGCCCTCACCGATAGGAAGGGGGCGGTCCTGATAGGCCGATTTTTTCAGCTCTTCCCCCACAAAGGCCTCCCGGGGAACCTCAAGAAAGGCTTCCAGCAGCCTTTCATCTTTAATGCCCCTGGGCTTTAACTGGTTTTCCACCATTGCCTGACGTTTCTGATAGCTGGACATAAAATTATACCTCCTGCCCTTTATTTTCTCCCGGATACTTTTCAGAATTTTTTTCACAAGATTGCCGATAAACTTCCCTCCGCAGTAAAAAGCGGAAGGATTTTAACCCTTCCGCCTCCGGTTTCCTGTATTTATATGGCTTCTGAGGTTTTCTCAAACTGCATCTGATAAAATCTGTAATATTCGCCTCTTTTTTTGACCAGTTCCCGATGGGTACCCTTCTCCCGAATTTTGCCATTCCCTATAAAGATTATCTGATCTGAATTGACGATGGTAGAAAGGCGGTGGGCAATAACAAAGGTTGTCCGGTGAGCTGTCAGTCTCTCAATAGCCTCCTGAATCAGTTTCTCCGTCTCCAGATCAACCGCCGAGGTAGCCTCATCCAGAATTAAAATCTGGGGATTTTTGAGAAAAGCCCGGGCGATTGAAACCCGCTGGCGCTGACCGCCGGAAAGTTTCAATCCGCGCTGCCCAACCTGGGTGTCATATCCCTCAGGCAGATCTTTAATAAACTGATGTGCATTGGCAGCCCGGGCTGCTCTAACAATTTCCTCCCGGGAGGAGCCGGGTTTACCATAGGAGATATTATCCTCAACGCTGTCAGAAAAGAGATAATCATCCTGCATCACCATGGCTATGCTGCTGCGGAGATCCCGGACAGAAAAATCCCTGATATCTCGGCCGTCAATGGTGATTTTCCCCTGCTGATTCTTATAGAGCCGGGGAATTAACCTGACGACTGTAGTTTTACCCGCTCCGCTGGGTCCCACCAGCGCCACCGTCTGCTTCGGCTCAGCCTTAAAGGATACTCCCTTTAAAACCTCTTCACCCTCATCATAGGAAAAGTAAACATCCTGAAATTCAACCTCACCTGTGAGCTGGGGTTCCCGGGGCTGACCGGAAATATCCTCTACAATTGAAGGAGACATCTCCATATGATCATAATATCT
>PWHA01000220.1 GCA_003554685.1 Halanaerobiaceae bacterium | reverse complement strand
GAGCCCGTCCCCTCTTTTTTCTGGATTATCTGGCAGCTGGAAAGATTGAACCTGAGAAGGTCAGGGAAATTGTGGAGGGAATCGTTACCGGCTGTCAAAGAGCCGGGGCTGCTCTTCTGGGGGGAGAAACTGCTGAAATGACGGATTTCTATCGACCGGGGGAATATGAGCTGGCAGGTTTTGCCCTGGGTCTGGTTGACAGGGCCAGGATTATCACCGGAGAGAAGATTGTTGCCGGTGATTTGCTGCTGGGGCTGGCCTCAAACGGCCTGCACAGCAACGGATATACCCTGGCCCGGGCTGCTCTTTTTCAGCAGGCTGGTTACAGTTATGATCAGGAATTTGCGGAACTCGATAGCAGCCTGGGTCTGGAGCTTTTGCAGCCAACCCGAATTTATGTAAAAACGGTCCTAGCATTGCTGGAAAAGTATGATATAAAGGGAATTGCCCATGTTACCGGGGGAGGTCTGAGGGCAAATCTGTCCCGGATTTTACCCCGGGATTTAAAAATTGAACTCTCTGAAGAAAACCGCAAAACTCCCGCAATATTTAAGATTATCCAGCAGGCTGGAGATATCTCGGAAAGTGAAATGCACCGGGTTTTCAATATGGGGATCGGTATGGTGCTGGTTATTTCACCGGAAGACAGGCAGGATATTTTATCAGAACTTGAAAAAATGAAGGAAGAGGTCCAGCTCCTGGGCCGGATAGGGCTCCGGGAGAATCTTTGAGGAACGGGAAAGAGAAATCCCGTTAAATCAAAATTGATTTAAGCGAAAGATTAGTTTAAATGGGAGGTCAATTCAAGCTGTCAGGTGAAACGGAAGATTAATTTAAGCGGGCAGGTGAAAATGTGATTAATTTAGACGGGCAGGTGAAAGGGGAGGTCAATTCAATAGGATAGTTTAAATGGGAGGTCAATTTAAGCTGTCGGGTGAAACGGAAGATTAATTTAGGCAGGCAGTTGAAATGGAAGATTAATTTAAACGGGCAGGTGAAAATGTGATTAAAATTACAGTTTTTGCCTCGGGTCGGGGCTCCAATCTCCAGGCCATTATTGATGCTGTCAGTTCAGGTTATCTGCCGGCAGAAATCTGCCTGGTAGTCAGTGACAGGGAGGGAGCAGAGGCTCTCTCCCGGGCAGATAGGGCGGGAATAACCAATAAATTCATCGATCCGAAGAGCTTTGAGGAGCAGGCTGACTTTGAGGCAGAGCTGCTTGCCGAACTGAGAGGGGTCGGGGTTGAGCTGGTGGTTCTGGCAGGATTTATGCGGATTCTTTCAGCTGACTTCGTTGGAGAATTCAGCAATAAAATTATCAATATTCATCCTTCACTCCTGCCGGCCTTTAAAGGGCTTGAGGCTCAAAAGCAGGCGGTGGAATATGGAGTCAGATACAGCGGCTGCACCGTGCATTTTGTTGACCGAGGAATAGATACCGGGCCGATAATTTTGCAGGCGGTTGTTGAGGTCAAAGAAGATGACAGCGTAGAAGACCTGGCCGCCAGGATTTTAGAGCAGGAGCACCGAATTTATCCCCGGGCGATTAAATTAATTGCTGAAGATCGGGTTAAAATTGAGGGAGGAAGGGTAATTATCGAAGGTGGTTAAAAAGAGGTTAATAACCCCGGGCTGGCTGCAGTTCCTTTTCTTCTTCTTCAGAGATGACCCGGTTTTCCCAGCGGCGGGAGAAATAGATTCCCAGTCCCACCAGTGAGATAAAGAAATTGCTCAGGACCATGGCATACCAGACCCCGGTTGGGCCCAGGGCAGTAAACTCGCGGAAGAAAAGAATCAGCGGGATGCGGAGAGCCCAGAGACGTCCTCCCATCATCAGCATGGCATAGATGGTGTGACCTGAACCCTGGAAGGTGCCGATAAAGACCTGGAAAAAACCCATCAGAGGCAGGGTGAGAACAATTAATCTCAAATAATTAACTGTCTGGGTATAAACCAGCTCCTGCTCGGTGAAAAAACCTGTTAAACCTGGAATAAATCGATAAAAAGCCAGGCCCAGACCTCCCATAATCATAGAAGAAAGCAGGGCGCTGGTTTTAACAGCCTTCCGGGCCCTTAATATCTGTTCTGCTCCCAGATTCTGACCGACAATGGTAGCCAGGGCTGTTCCGATGCCCATAGCCGGCATCATAACAAAGGAAGAAATTCTATTTCCGATCCCGAATGCAGCAATTGTTTCATTACCGTAGGCGATTATGAACATATTGAGGAACATATAGCCAAAGGCTGCCATGGACTGTCCGATACAGTTAGGCAGACCTATCTTAATCAATTTTATCATTTTTCTGCCGGGGCGCAGATCTTTCAGAGTGATTTCCAGCTTATCATCGGGAGCATTGAAAAGGGTTTTCATACCGTAGATGGCAAAGATTCCCCGGGAAAAAACAGTGGCAATTGCTGCGCCGGCAATGCCAAAGTTCAGGGTGAAAATTAAAACCGGGTCCAGCACAATGTTTAGTACCAGAGAGGAAAGTTTTAATTTCATGGGAGTAAAGGTATCTCCCTGGCCCTGAAGAATGGCAGCATAGGCCAGAAATAAGAACAGACTGGGCATTCCCAGCAGCATTACCCTTAAAAAGGCAACTCCGTTCTGCAAAACTTCACCCTCTCCCCCCATAAAACTGATCAGCTGGGGGCTGAGGATAGCAGCCGGAATCCCCAGGGAGAGGGAAAGTAGCAGAGAAATTGAAATAACTTCGCCGGCCACCCGGCGAGCTTCTTCTTTTCTGCCGTCACCAATGTACTGGGCAATCAGAGAGGTCCCGGCAATATTAATGCCGATTCCCACAGCCAGAAAGAAAAAGACAATCGGCCAGACCAGGGTCATGGCAGCCATCGGTATCGAGCCCAGCTGGCTAACAAAATAGGTATCGGTTAAATTATAGACCGACTGGACCACATTATTCATCATTATCGGTCCGGCCAGTACCAGAATGGCTTTAATTACGTTTCCCTGCAGGATCAATTCCTGATTTTTATCAAGCTGCTGCATGCTGTCACCTCAAAAAGCCAATTGAATCAATGGCCAATATATTCATAAAATCAATAAAAATATTAATAAATTAAAGTTAAAAAGCAAATCTATTTAACAAATTAAAGCTTAAAACAAAAAAATAAGGCCACTCTAATTATATACCGACACCTAAAAAAATGCAAACCGGGATTTTTTTACTCTCCTGGTACTTTCCTGGTTTTATTAATTGCTGGAGAACAGTACATCTGTCTTTAATATAAGTTAGTAAAAATTTTTCTAGTTATTACCTTGTAAATATGATGTTCTATTTTCATATTTTGTTATGCTCCAAATGGAGCATGGAGTTTATCTTGAAAATATACCGTGTTATTTTCATGTCTTGTTGTGTTCGGAAGTGACATGGGGGTTAACCCTGGAATAATGCTAATGGCCTTTATTTTTTTTGATAATTGCGAAGGTTGCGGGACAGAACACATAAGTTTCCAGTACGTAATGCAGAAAATTTCAATTTTTGCGAAATGATTTCTCTGGTCATTTTCCTTTACGTGCAGAAAAAGTATGTGTAATGTGCCTGAAAACTTCAATTTTGATGACTAAAATACTTCTTTATGGTCTTCCAGAGTCTGGAGGCGGTAATAAATCATTCCCGAGATGAAAACCAGGCCCCCCAAAAGCAGCCAGCTGTAGAAATAATGATCCATCATATCGCCCAGAAAGCCAAAAATTGGCGGTCCAATTACCACTCCGGTTCTGAGAAAAATCAGGGACATACCTGAAGCAATGCCTGTTTGTTCCGGGCGAGCTCGCTCGCTGATTACGGTAAAAAACAGACCGCTCCAGCCCAGGGCTGAAACTCCCAGCAGAAAGGAGATTATTAGCATAAAAGAGGTGCTGGCAGCCATTGCATTTCCCAGAAAACCGTAAATAAGTTTTAAGATAACGATTGTTATCATTATCAGCATAAAGCTGTTTTTGCGATCCCCATCCATCAGGCTGTCGCTGAGCCAGCCCCAGAAGGTGCGGCCAAAGATGCCGCCTATCTGAACAATTCCCAGGGCAAAACCGGCCAGGGCTGAACTGTAAAAGAGGTCCATGGTGAGAAAGAGGGTATAGTGAGCCGGAATAGCCCCCACCGCCAGGCCAAAGGTCAGGCCCAGCATGCAGGCCAGCATCAGCTGGCGGTTCTGCAGCAGTTCAAAAAGCTCTTCCTTAAAGTTTTTTCCGGCAATGGCCCTGCCGCCGGAACTTTCTTTTTCAGGATAGTATTTTTTGGCTACCAGCAGGCCCAGCAGCACTGCTGCAAGCCCGGAAATGATCAGGGAATAGCGCCAGCCTATTCTCAGGGCCAGCAGGGGGAGCAGGGTTGCCCCGGCAAAACCCCCTATTCCGCTGCCGGAATGCATGAGCCCCATGGAGACTGCTCTATTTTGGGATGGCACCTCCTGCATAATGGCCTTGTTGACCGAGGGGGTTATAATGCTGAAACCTATTCCGGTAATGAAGGCCAGAATTAACAGCATGCCGTAAACTGGAGAAATACCGTGAACTATCATTAAAAGACCTATGCTGGTTGCTCCGATAACCAGTCCCAGTTTAGAGCCAATTTTATCAACAATACTGCCGCTGAAGACGGCAATTCCGGTTGCCGAGAGAAAGAAAAAAGTGGTATAAAGCCCGGCCTGGGTACGGGTTATGCCGAAATCCTGACGAATGAATGGCATCAGGGATTGAATCCCCTGGATATTAACAAAGGCTGCCATATAACCGGTGGAAAGCAGAAAAAGCAGCTGCCACTGCAGATCTGATTTTAAGCGGGTCAATTTGCCGGTGATATTTTTAAACTTAAACATGGTGAGCAGGTCTCCCCAAAAAGTGAATTTTAATTGCTTTCTAATTCTTATTACTTTCTAATTGGTTTATGTACTAACCGCTTTATGTACTAACCGCTTTATGTACTAATTGGTTTATGTATATAGTTGGTTTATGTAAGATTCAATATTTTAGTTGAGCGAGCTTAAAATTTTATATCCCATTTTAGCTATCATTATACAGGAATATTGCTGCCTTGTCAGCCCCTGCTGCCAGTTAATTTGAGCTGGCCCTTAATTTTTTCTGAGAATCCTGTTCATATTAAGGGCTCGAGCTTCATTTAATGCTGTTTAGCTTGACAGCAGAAATTTTACATGTTATAAAGGGGTTGTGATTTGAGTTATAATCCCGATAACTGGATGGAAAACTATGAATATCAGCGAGCAGGATCAACATTATATGGAACTGGCACTGGAGCAGGCTCGCCAGGCTTTGCGGCTGGATGAGGTTCCCATCGGTGCAGTTCTGGTTAAAAATGACCGGGTGATCGCCAGCGGTTATAATCTTCGGGAAACCAACCAGGATCCCACAGATCATGCTGAAATTATAACTTTACGGGCTGCTGCTCACCGGCTGGAAAGCTGGCGGCTCGAAGATACCAGACTCTATGTCACCCTGGAACCCTGTGCCATGTGTGCCGGCGCTATAATTCAGGCCCGCATTCCGGAACTAATATTTGGCGCCTGTGATCCCAAAGCTGGAGCTGTCGGCTCACTTTATAATCTGGTGCAGGATGAAAGACTAAATCACCAGGTAAAGGTCAGGCAGGGTGTCTTAAAGCAGGACTGCAGTCAATTATTGAAGGATTTTTTTCAGGAATTACGGATTCAAAAGGACGGCTGAAGGACGGCTGATTTTATTGAGATCTTTTTCTGGTTTAATTTAGATCTTATTCTGATAAAATATTATAATCAGCTAATGATATAAATTTCCTCCTGGAACTACCGGGAGGTTTTTTTATTTGATCTCTCTTTTTTTATTCGAGCTCTCTTTATGATCTGTTTCTTGCTTTGGTATTGCTTTATATTTTTTGATAATAACAAAGGGTTATTATTGATTTACAGGAGAGCCTGATAATTTTTTGGATAAATCATTTTATGAGTTATTTACCTGACTTAACTGGAGATAACTGAACTAAAAAAATTGAATCAGGCCTGTTCAGAAGTCTGGGAGAAAAGATAAATTTAACAATCCTGAGAAAAGTCTTCGCCCGGGGGCTTTTCGCTATTTTTAGCATTAAATGACCGGCAGTTCATCAAGAATCAATTTTAATGCTAAAAATATGATCAACAACTCCAAAACTAAAAAAGGAGAGAATCATAATAAACCTTGCAAAGAAACCGAAGATAATTAGTCTTGAAAAAGTCTTGACAATGGTACTTTTTAGTGGTATAAATAAAACCATGGTATTCAGACGTAATTTTCTTTAGTATAAAATTTTATTCTAAATGACAGAATTTCTATCATAAAAAATGAGATTATATCTGTATATCAAATTTAACATTGGAATATATAATCATAACCTTAAAAATATATGATAAGATTAATTTTAAAATGTTTAAAAAAACTATCTCTGCGGAAGGGTGGGTGAGTCTGGCTGAAACCGCTCGACTCGAAATCGAGTAGACACTTAACCGTGTCTCGAGGGTTCGAATCCCTCCCCTTCCGCCATTTATTATGCTGGAGGTTAGGCTTATTATTTATTTTGTTTTTGGAAATTTATTAAGTTAATTTTGCAAGTTCGATTTTTTGCCGATATAAATACAATAGAACTGTCAATTCCCTCTCCCAAATGAACTTTATTTGGGGGTTTTGTATTGGTGGTCTCATAAACAAAACCGGCTGGAGGCTGGCACCTCCACCCGGGGTAATAAAGGGGTGAATCTGGATCGGTCTGACAGTTCATGTAGGGGTTTTTAAGCTGACCTATGAAAAAATAGACAAAAATGATAAATCTCTTTCAGGACGGGAGTAAATTTCATTTAAATCTGGATTTAAATTCTTCTATGTTCTCGTCGAGCTTGGAGCCTGATTCGGAATATTTCCCGGCATTATCGAGCAGCATCCTTATGGTTTTTTCTATTTCTTCCTGCTTTACATCTGCCCTCAGCTCCTGCTCTATTATGGATTCAAAGAGTTTAACTGTTTCTTTATCCTTTAACTCCTCAGCTCTGCGTTCATCTTCTAGATGAAGTGTTAACTTCCCAGCCAGTTCATAAAAACCCCTGCTTCTCACTGAATTATTTTCTGAAGTTAGTTTGGCTAGGGTCTTCAGATTCTCCTGATACTTATACTCCTGGAGTTCAAGATATAGCTCCGCCAGATCGATGGATTGGGAGAGTTCACCCTCCCGGAGTTCTTTGAGGAGGGATTTAGGGGTTTCGAAGTCTTTTCCAGTTTCCTTTAGCTCAAAACTATCTTTAGTCATATATTCCTGGTTTAACTGCTCCAGCAGCTCAAGGGTCTCCCGCAGATTATTTTCTGGTTCAAATTTTTCCGGATTACTCTCGGCTTTCTTGTGAAAATCCTCGATCATGCCAAAATACAACATGATCCGGCCCTGGTCATTACGGCCTATCAGTTCATCAAGGCCGGAAATTATCGATTTGGTCATGCGGTACTGAGTATTGTTTTCGGCAAGGCTTCTGGCTGTTTCCTGCCAGTTAGATGGCATGGAATCAGCTAATACCACCGGGGAACCTGGTGAGAGGATAAAGAGTGAAAATAATATCAGAATGACCGGGAGTACTCCTGAGCCTAGAGCTTTAAAACCTCCTGTGTCAAATAACATCAGAGCACACCCAGCAGTATAAATACTATTATCAACAGCAGTACTGCAGTCATATATCACACCTCCTCATAATTACTATGAGTTAATTTTTCTTTATTATAACAAAAGACTATCATATAAATTTATAAAATTCAACAAATGCTATACATATGAGTCAGTGGTTTGCCCACAAAAAAGGTAAAATAAGTTCTTTTCAATCAAAAATTTGAAGGATAATCAGAGTACTAATCATATTTTAAAAGGCAATATTAAACTGTTATATTCTTTGAGATATCAACGCTTATGTGGTATAATCAAATTAACAGTCAAGCACTTCAGAAAAATTTTTAAAGGCAGAAAAGCAAAGGCAACCTGTCAGATAAGTTGCATCTGTCAGTGTTTTTATTTTTATTTTCGAGAATGTGAGATTCATTAGCTTTCTATTTTGCCCGATTGCACTAGCTGGTTTTCAAATTTCGGCTGTTTCTGTGGCCAAACCAGCCAGTAAGATAATATCATTTAGTAAATAAAACCTGTCTGTGTTACAATGTAACTAACCGGGAGGGGTCATGTTGATCAGAACGGACAATTTGAAAAAGAAATATAGCAGCAAAGAAGCTCTAAAGGGCATAAGTTTCTCCATTGAAGCTGGCGAGATTTTTTCGCTCCTGGGTCCTAACGGTGCTGGCAAGACCACCACAATTAAGCTTCTGACCGGTCAGCTAAAACCTACAGGCGGCAGAGCGGAGATTATGGGCAGGGAAGTCATAAGCAACAGGCAGAACCTGCGTCCGCACATGGGCGTGATGCCGGAGGAAACTAATCTCTATGAGCGTTTGACAGTGAGGGACAATCTGGAGTTTTTCTGTCGGCTCTATGATTCCGGATACAAAAGATTAGAGGAGTATTTAAAAATTGTTGGTATGCTTGCTGAGGCCGATACTCCTGTCAAAAGGCTCTCCAGAGGAATGAAACAGAAGGTTCTGCTGGTGAGGGCTCTGCTGCATGATCCGGAGGTTCTCTTTCTGGATGAACCGACTTCCGGGCTCGATCCGGCCTCTGCTGCGGATATTCACGGCTTGCTGGAGAAATTGAATGAGGAGGGGATTACAATCCTTCTCACTTCACACGACATGGAGGAGGTCGAACGCTTAAGCGACAGAATTGCCTTTCTGCACAATGGCAGAATATCTGCACTCGGCAGGCCCAAAGCACTAAAATTGAATCATTCCCCGGGACAGATCGAGGTCCTGGTGGAGACTTCAGATGGTCTGGTTGAGCGGAGGCTAGATATGAATTCTCCCAGCACTGCTGAAAAAATCTCCAGCTGGCTGGAGGAAAGCAGGCTGGTTTCGATACATTCCTGTGAGCCCACGCTGGCTGAGATATTTGTGGAGATAACGGGAAGTGAACTCAGATGAATTCCAGATTGAGGATAATCTCTGCCATACTGTTTAAAGAATTCAAGGATTTAAAAAAGAACATCAATCTGCTGGTGATTTACTTTTTGCCAGTGCTCTTCACACTGACCTTCACCTATTTAGTACCCGATATGCCCAGGGGTTTTGCCATCAATTCCGGGCTTCTTTTCCTGGTTGTGATGATGGGGATGTATGTGCCCTCGATGCTGATTGCAGAGGAAAAGGAAAAGAAAACGCTGGAGGTTCTGTTGCTCTCGCCGGCGGGAGCAGCAGACATCTTTATAGGCAAGGGGCTTTTAACCTTTATTTCCATCCTTATAGTCTCATTTTTTCTTGTACTCATAGCTGGGCTGGAGGGAAGCACTCTTTTCATCATTTTTCTGGCCACTGCTCTGATATCCATCTTTTCCATCTTTGTCGGTATGACGGTGGGTTTGCTTTCACCCGATCAGAGATCGACCGGAACAATCGGGTTGCCTATATACATGCTTCTGATCCTTGTGCCGCAGCTATCAACGATGTCCGGTCAGAGAATTATGAATGTACTGGCGGCGCTGATGCCGACTACCTATTATTTTCACATACAGGAAAAAGCTATCGCTCAGGCTTTAAATCCGGGGGATGTTATGCCGGAGATGGGAGTAATAGTTTTTAGTATATTCATCGTCTTTTTCGCTCTGGTTCTTCTTTACAGAAAAAAGGGCATATAGAAACATATAGAAAGGAGTAAATATGAATAGAAAGGAGCAAATATGAAAAATAAAATCATCATTACCGTCGCCGCTGCAATTTTAATGCTGTTGGTCGGTATCAGTATAGCTTCCGGTGTTCAGGCAGAAGTTCAGGAACTGGAGGGAGATGTCGAGATGCTGGAGCGGGGCCTGTCAGGGCTTAACCTGCGGGTGGGATCGGGTCTTACAGCAGGCTTTCTGCGCATGAATATCAAGGGCCTCAACGATTTCCTGGAAAGCGCAGGGTTTGCAGGCTTGGATAGAAATATGTTCATCTATGGGCCGAGTGCCGTGGCCGGCAGAATTGCAGGCACAAGACTGGCATTTGTCTACCGCCGGGGTTCGGTAGATTCATCCCGAGGTGACACAAAATCCAGCATGAAGGTCAGCTACGGGGGGCTGATCTACGAAAAGGGCAGGGATATTTATGACCATGAGGATATAGATATTGCCCTGGGAGCAATGATCGGGGCTGGCAGAATGGAGCTAAATCTTAGCGCAGGAGATCCCGGAACCTTCTCGGAGTTGCTGGAGGATACATATAAGGGAGAGCACAATACGGCCACCATGAAAAAGAGTTTCTTGGCACTCAAGCCTAATTTCAATCTTCACTACAACTTCAGTGGATCTCTGGCTTTAGAATTCTCGACCGGCTATCTTCTCACCCACGATCTGGGCAGAAGCTGGCAGATCGGAGGCAGGACAGTCAGTGCTGACCCCGTCTCAAACCTGCGCGGACCTCATTTTAGCTTTAAGATTAGCTATAACTTATAAGGGGCATATAACTGTGTTTAGAAATTTTTGGACTTTACTTATTTTGTAATATAAACCCCTCACCTTTGCCTTTTTTGGTAAAATTGAGGGTTTAAAAGTTTATCTATGGGAGAGGAAATCGAGACGACGATATCGGAAAAATCGAGCTGGTTTGCCATAGATAATTAAATTAAGGATTAAAAAAACATTTTGCAAATGTTACAATATTACCATCACAGCAAAGATTAAACGGATTAAAAATAACTAAAGAAATTTATGTCCTCGGAAGGGTGGGTGAGTCTGGCTGAAACCGCTCGACTCGAAATCGAGTAGACGCTTAACCGTGTCTCAAGGGTTCGAATCCCTCCCCTTATGTCGTTTATTATTGTCTGAGAAATATTTATCTTAACCGAAATTCTGCCTGAAAATATATTGAAATTTTCTTTGAGATAAGTTATAATACAAAGGCGGTGGCTGAGAAGTTGTTGGCAAGCATTAACCGGTAAGTAATAAAATAATTGCTATTAATTATGCGGGAGAGGTGTCCGAGTCTGGCTTAAGGAGCATGATTGGAGATCATGTGTAGCCCTTGTTGGCTACCGAGGGTTCGAATCCCTCCCTCTCCGCCATTTTAATTTATTTTATATTTTTCTCTTGCAGTAAATCCTATTAAGTTTTTCAGGAACAAACTATACAGGAACAAACTATATATGTTTTTAAGTTTGGCCGTACTAGATGGGGCGGTAGCGGTGCCCTGTAACCTGCAAGCCGCTATAGCAGGGTCGAAGGCCGCGCTGAGGGCTTATCCTTTGGAGGCCTGGCCCTGATAAGTGGTGTTGACAATCGGGTCTCGCGCAATGGAGCTCTGTGAACCCCGTCAGGTCCGGGAGGAAGCAGCGGTAAGCAGATGTCTCCATGTGCCGCGAGG
>PWHA01000335.1 GCA_003554685.1 Halanaerobiaceae bacterium | reverse complement strand
CTGCCTTTAAGCACTCTGACTTTATTGAAGATTTTATTGACAGCAAAGTGGAATCAGAAACCTACGGTCATGCCTGCGAGTATGAGGTCTCGGAGATGCTCTATCTGGCTCCAGAGAAGGTTAAAAAAGATAAGCTTACTCCCGGAGAGGTGCTGGATTATGCCGGGGAATACCTTAAAAGCCCGGCCAGCATCGGGGCTGATTTTGCTGAGCTCACCGCCAATGGCGCTCTGGGTGATGCCACCCGGGCCAGCCGGGAGCTGGGGGAAGAGATAATAACAGCCGCTCTGACTGAGGTTGTAAAATTTATCGAACAATTTATCGCCGACTGAGACTAAACCTGATACTTTTAATAGAAGTTATCTCTATATAGAAGTTACCGATAAAAGAAGATACCTCTAATAGAAGTTACCTCTATATAGAAGTTACCGATAAAAGAAGGGAGGTCAGCGATTAATGGTCCTGATTATTCAGGGAATCATATTTTTTATCGTTTTTGCAGTAATTCAGTATATCTTTAAATCTAAAAATATCCTGGGTTCGGGAAGAAACTACTCCACCAAAAAGGAGGTTCTGATTTCTTCTCTTTTAACTTCCTTTATTGCTACCGTTATCTATCTTTTCCTGGTCTACTATTTTGGATAATTTGATAATCAGGCTTACTTATAACTCACGGTAATTGCCTAATTCTCAAATCCCAGCACGATTAAATTTCAGCCAGCCCTATAACCAGCCTTACAAACAGCCCTATCCAGCCTTATAACCATCCGTATAATCGGGCTTAAAATCTGACTTATTTAACCAGACTTACTTAAAAACCCCGCTTCTGTCCCTCCCAGGGAGGCCTCTTGCCGGCCTGAAATTCCTGGACACCGGGGCCTCCCAGGCTGTGCAGTCTCCAGATGCCATAGATATAGCTGAAGACCAGCACCAGAACTGTTACTGGCCAGCCCAGCAGAGTGCTGGTCCAGCCAAGTCTGACAGCATCACCGGTCCGAAAAAGGATGATCTGAATTATGAGCCTCAGAGCAAAAAAGCCTGACCAGACAATTGTCACCTCGCGATAGGCTGGTTTAACATCCTGCCGCCAGAACCATTCCAGCGGCCACCCCCTGGTCAGGTGGCTGGCCCAGGCTGCCAGCGGTTTCCCGGCCAGCAGGCTGCCAGCAGCCAGCAGCAGTAAAAAGGTGCTGCTGATGAGAGAGGGGATGAAATAACCTGTCGCACTTCTGGTTAGAATTGCCAGACCGGAGGCGGCAGCAACCGCCAGCAGACCTCCCAGGGCATAATACCAGGTCTGATTTCGGAGCAGGCGGATTGTGCCTAGCAGAGCTGCCAGGCCCAGGGAAAGAATTACAGCAGGATTGAGCCCTAAAAAGCTGTTCACCAGCAGAAAGACCAGGGGAGGCAGCAGGGCATCAAAGGTTTTTCCCGAAGTTACAGTTTTAAACTCTTCAAACAGCTCCTTAACCAGCATCAGCTAATAATTTCTCCTTCCTTGCTCCCAGAAAGAAGGTCAGCCAGTCTCCCCTGCTCTGTCTGATAACTATTATTAGATAAAGACTGGCGGTGAAAAATCCCAGCACCATCATTAAAACAATCCAGAGACCTGCTTTGCCAGGGCTCTTCTCCCGAAAGGCAATCCAGAGGGAAAAGATAATAAATCCCACATAGAGGTCAACCAGTGAAACTATTCCCCAGGGATTGGCCAGCAACTCCGCCCCGTTCTGGCTGAAACTGCCGTTGATAAATCCATTTAAAATAACAGCTGTCAGGGCAGTCAACCCCAGCACTGCCACCAGTTTGGTCAGTTTCATATAATTTTACCCCCGTCAGCAAAAAAATATATTTTTTTCAAAAACATATCTTCCAGTAAAAAATTACAATTCTTCCGGAAATAATTCTTTCGGAACTCTTTAAGCTAAATTATACCCTGCCCAGGAGTTAAGTTCAAGCAAATTTTTTACATATTACCTGTCTATTAGATAAATTTACCTAATTCTGCTGAAGTTTTTTGGCTGCTGCCTGGATCAGGTTTAAAACCAGAGATTTTTAGGGCTTCCAGTATTTTGATTTTTCTGGTATAATTATTATTATGCAATTTTTCAATCATACCAGGGAGGTAATTACCATGTTAATTTCAACCACGGATCTAAAAAAGGACTATGAAGTTCTCGGACTGGTAAGAGGCAGCGAAATGAAAGCGGTTCACCTGGGCAAGGATATTATGGCAGGAGTTCGGCATTTAACCGGGGGAGATGTTAAGGAGTATACCGATCTGCTTAAGGATGCCAGGGATGAGGCCGTAGAAGATATGGTGGCTGAAGCAGAAGAGATGGGAGCCGATGCTGTGCTGGGTTTCCGTTTTGCCACCGCCACCATCAGCCGGGGAACTGCAGAAATTGTGGCCTACGGTACAGCGGTAAAGTTTTAATTCCTCCCACTGCCTGACTCTCAATATTTTCTGCTGGCTGGCTGCCCGCTTATAATTATGATATAATTATTAATATTAATACAGGCAAATAATTCTGCTGTTCATCGTTCAGGATAAGAGCTCGGGTAATGTCAAAAGATCTATGAAAAAACCTGTCGAGAGCTTGGGGGAGGGCAGAGCATGAAAAAGCAGCCGGCCGGTCTCAAACCGGAAATATTAGATTTTCTTAACGAGGGCATTCATATTGTTAACGAGCAGGGCATCACTGTTTTCTATAATAAAAAAATGGCTGAAATGGAAAGCATGGAGGTGGAGGCGGTGCTGGGGCTGCCGCTGCTGGAAAGCTTTCCTGGGTTGTCTTTGGAAAGCAGCACCCTGCTCCGGGTGCTCTCCGGGGCTGAGAGCATCCTCAATCAGGAGCAGAGCTATTTTAACAAGTATGGCCAGAAGATAACAACCCTGAATTCCACTTATCCCCTCAGGCTGGCTGGCAATAAAATCTGGGCTCTGGAAGTTGCTCAGGATATTACCGAGCTAAAAAATCTTTACTTGAAATTAAACCAGCTGCAGGAGAAGCTTTTTACCAGGAAAAGAAGCGGCAGCCAGGTTACTAGCTACACCCTGGAAGATATCCGTGGCAGCAGTCCGGAAATTAAGCAGGTACTGAAAACCGCCCGGCAGGCAGCAGTCAATGATTCCCCGGTACTGTTGATCGGAGCCACCGGGACCGGCAAGGAACTGTTTGCCCAGGGCATTCATGCTGCCAGCCCCCGCCGCAACAGTCCTTTTGTTGCCCAGAACTGCGCGGCTCTGCCCGATTCTCTCCTGGAAGGAATCCTTTTCGGCACCAGACGGGGCGGTTTTACCGGAGCTGTTGACAGAAAGGGTTTGTTCCAGCAGGCTTCCGGAGGAACTCTGCTGCTGGATGAGATCGATTCCCTCTCAGCTGCCCTGCAGGCCAAACTGCTCCGGGTTCTCCAGGAGGGAAAGGTCCGGCCAGTGGGGGGGCGAGAGGAGATTGAGGTTGATGTCAGGATAATTGCCACCATGACCGTCTCTCCTCTCAAGGCCATCAGAAATGGCAGCCTGAGAGAAGATCTATTTTATCGTCTAGCAGTTATCTTAATAAAACTTCCACTGCTCAAGGAACGCCGCCGGGATATTCTATCCCTGACTGAATTTTTTATTAAAGAGTATAACAGGAAGTTTAATCTTGAGGTGCAGGGCATTTCGGAAAGATTGCAGCAGATATTTCTGGAATACAGTTGGCCGGGAAATGTCAGACAGCTCAAGCATGTTATTGAGGGTGCCATGAACCTGATTGACAGAGAGAATATTATCGGTGAGGAGCAGGTGGATTTTCATCTGCTGGAAATACCGGAAACCACCAGGGAACAGGAGGCTCCTTTCGAAACAGAAAGGATGGGAAAGAAGCTTAATAATCCCGGCGAAGATTTTGACCGGCATCCAGTGGAGGAAAATACCACACTGCCAGAGCTTTTGAACAGTTGGGAAAAGAATTACATCAGGGCCACACTGGCCAGATTTAATGGCAATGTCAGCCGGGCAGCCGGAGAATTGGGTCTCAGCCGTCAGAGCCTGCAGTACAGGATTAAAAAATACGGGATTGATAATTAAAACCCGCCTGAAAAGCAATTTTGCAGATGAAAATATTTTTGGCGCCAAATAATTTTTCAAATTATTATTTCAGGGCTGCTGCCGGCAGTCCTGATTTTATTTTTCTCACCATATTTGCCGGAAATTTAATCAAAATTTAATCAAATAGGATTAGCTCTTATTCCCCATAGTACGGGGCAGTGGACCGCGAAAATTACCTGAAGCTAGTTTTAATATTTTTTCCTATGAGCCATCTCATTAAAATAATCTTAACTCCGGAATTACTGGCACAAAAATTGCATTATATAACTGGTAGAGGAAACAGGGAAAATTAATCTATTAATCTCTGGATATCTTCCCTGAAACAGGTCAGCTGAAGGAGGTGATCTCAGGGTAAGAGTCACCCTGTAATTGTTAATAAATTAACCGGTTAAAAAAACATGCAAGGAGGAATATTTTAATGCAAAAATTTAAGAACAGAAAAATTTTACTGGCGGTTACCTTTGCCTTTGCCCTGGTTCTGCTGCTGGGCTTCAATCCTGTAGCGGCAGAGGAAGAGCATGAAATGGTTATAGCCCACTACTCGATTTCAGACCCAGTGGAGCAGGGTATGCAGGCCTCGCTGGAATATTTTAAAACCAATGTCGAAGCCAGAACCGGAGGAGCGGTGAAGGTTGAAATCAGGGGCGATGGAGTTCTGGGAACCCCCGAGGAATATACCAGAGAGGCTATTCGGGGCAGGACTGTGCAGTCAGCTATTCTGTATGCCGGTTCCTTCTCCTCATTCTTTGATAAGTATCAGCTGATGACATCGCCCTTCCTGTTCCCGGATTATCACACTGCCTGGAACTTTTTTGACAGCGATTATTTTGCTGATTTTATTGACCAGGCCCGTCAGGAGACCGGCCTCAGGGTTATAGGAGTTTATGATGATGGAGGGGGACTGGTAGCCTTTACCAACAGCCGCCGCCTGATTCGCCATCCTGAGGATATGGAAGGTCTTTTAATCAGAACTGAAGAAAACCCGGCTCATATTGCCATGATCGAAGCTCTGGGAGCCAGTGCTGTTCCCCTGGCCTGGGGAGATGTTGTCACCGCTCTGGGCAGTGGAGTTGCTGAAGGTCAGTTTAATGCTCCCTCGGTTAATAACTACGCCCAGTTCTGGGAAGTAACCGATTACACTTCCTGGATCCCCTTTGTCTATAACTCGGCAGTCTGGACTGTCAGTGATGAATGGTTTATGGAACTACCCTCAGATTATCAGGATATTATTCTCAAAACAGCTTCAGAAGCCATCGGAGTAGCCCGGGGTGTTGATGCTCAGCGCTCCCTGCTCTACTGGCAGGATGACTCGGTTAAATATGAAGATTCCTATATACCGACTCCCGAAGTCCTGGAAGAGTGGGCTGAGGTTCTCCAGCCGGCCTTCTTTGAGTGGATTACTGAGGACTTCGGCATTGATGCTGAACTGGTTGAAGAGTTCTGGGAGGCAGTGGATGAAGTGCAGCAGGCAGCCGATGAGGATGTTCTGGGCAGACTGGGACGCGGCCGATAAAATACCGGATACCGGATAGAGTAGAGCAAATAATAGAACAGGATTAACCCCCGTTCTCCTGCCTGGCGGGCGGGGGTTTTCCTTATGACAGCAAGGAGGATTAAAATGCTGGCAATTTTTAAGAAAATATCTGATCTGGCAGATAAGGTTTCTCTCTTTGTAGCCTCCCTGATGGTTTTAGGTATTCTGGGGATTTCCATTTATGGAGCCTTCCTCCGCTATATTTTAAATAGCCCGGCACCCTGGCCCCTGCCGGTGGGGCGAATCCTGATGATCTGGTCAGCCTCGATCGGGATTGCCACCGGATTGAAAAGGGGAGAGCACATGGGGGTGGAGGGTTTTGTCCGCCGGCTCCCGGAAAAAGCGGAAATTTTCATGCGGTATTTTGGCTACAGCTTTGTGGTGCTCTTTGCCATCACGCTTTTCTGGTATGGAATCTGGGAGACTATCTACGCCCGGGATCTCTACATGATTACGGCCAGGACCAGGATCAGCTACCGCTGGCTTAATGTTGCCATTCCCGTGGGAGCAGGCCTGCAGCTTATCCATCTGCTGGCCCTGCCTCAAATTATTAAAGAGGCCCGGGAAAAGGATTTATCCGATGTTGATATTAAAGTTGATAAAAGCAAACTAAATCTGTAGGAGGTGAGCAGTTCTAATGATGATCACGGTATTATTTGTATTTTTTATTCTGATATTTATTGGGGTACCGATTGCTTACACCATCGGCCTGGCCGGTATATGGGGTTTATTTTTGCGGGGAGGACTTGATTTCTTATCCATCGTTCCCTCCCGGCTGCTGGCCGGCATGTCAGATTTTATTTTAATTTCCATTCCTCTCTTTATTCTCTGTTCAGAGCTGCTCAATAGAAGCGGCATGACCGATAAAATAATTAACTTTGCCTTAAGCATCATGGGCAGATACCGGGGCGGACTTTCCCATGTAAATATCGGGACCAGCATGCTATTTGCCGGCCTGACAGGTACGGCGGTAACTGATACCGCTGCCGTTGGTAATATTCTGATTCCCGCCATGAAAGAAAAAGGTTATGGCGCGGGTTACAGCGCTGCTGTTACTGCCGCCTCTTCGGTTATCGGTCCAATAATTCCACCCAGTCTGATTATGATCGTCTATGCCAGCATGTTTGCTGAAGTTTCGGTTATATCCATGTTTGCAGCTGGAATTGTTCCCGGAGTGGTAATTGGTCTATCACTGCTGGCTGTTAGCATCATCGTCAGCATCAGGAGGAATTATCCTAAGGAGAGAAAGCAAAGTTTACGAGAAATTCTAACATCCTTTCGGGGGGCAGTCTGGGCTTTGCTGACACCGCTAATAATTCTGGGAGCCATTTTAAGCGGTCTGACAACCATCACTGAGGCGGGAGCAATTGCTGCTCTCTATGCTCTGCTGGTGGGGACAATTGTTTATCGCAGTCTGAGCTTTAGAGATATCAAAGATTCGCTGATCAACACCGTTAATCTTTCCGGGATTGTTTTCTTCCTGCTGGGAGCAGCCAACATTCTGGGCTGGGTGGTAGCCTACACCGGGCTGACAACAATTCTGGCCGAATTTTTCATCGGACTGACCGACAGCAGAATAGTTATCTTATTAATGGTAAATGTCCTGTTTTTAATTGTTGGCATGTTTTTAGATATTGGGCCTTCAGTTGTCATTCTGGCCCCGATTGTAACCCCCATCATGGTGCGCCTGGGCTTCGATCCCCTGCATTTTGCCATGGTCATGATGGTAAATGTTAATATAGGCAACTCCACTCCCCCGATGGGCATGACGCTGATGGTGGCCTCTCAGATTGGTAAAGTTCCCTATGAGAGGGCTATGCTGGAGGTAATTCCCTTCCTGGGAGCCCAGATTGCCGGATTGATGTTAATTTCCTATATTCCCGAGATAACTCTCTGGGTCCCCAGACTGCTAGGTTTGAGCTGGGGTTAAAACAGGTTTTCGGGATTACATCTAAATTTATTTTATTAGGAAAAAATATTATCATAGTCATTTTCCTTTACGTGCAGCCAGAGTATGTGTATTGTGTCTGAAAACTTCAGTTTTTAGAGATAAGCCTTATCTTTTCTTTAGGAACACAACAAGCCAAGAAAATTTTCCAGTAAAATTCCAAGACAAACCCCCATGGCCCTGTGAGGGCGGAACAGTAGATGAAAATATTACAGCGTATTTTCAAAGCAAACTATTAGGGCTCGTTGAGGCCCAACAGGACCTGAAAATATTACAGCTAATTTTTAAGGTGAAAATTCGTCTGGATAAAGGAAAGAATTTGTCTAGATGATGACTGACAGCAAGGAGGTAAAAGATGACCCGGATTGACAGCTCTAAGATCAATGAACTGCTGCTGGAACTGACAGCTGTACCTTCGCTCTCCAATACCGCCCGGGAAAGGGAAATGGCGGAGCTAATCACCGAAAAGCTGAAGGAGGTCCCTTATTTTGCCCGGAATTCCTCGCAAATTTACCACTGGCCTCTGCCTGACGATATCCATCAGCGTTCGGTAGTGGCAGCCCTGCTGCAGAAGGGATCCCGGACTGAGACAGTCGTTCTCCTAAACCATTATGATGTTGTTGATGTTCAGGATTATGATCAGGATAGGGAACTGGCCTTCTCTCCCCGGGAACTGACAGCCAAAATTTCTCACCGTCCCGGGATTAAAAAACTGACTGGAGAAGAAGGAGAAGAGTATCTTTTCGGGCGGGGGGTGGCGGACATGAAGGCTGGAATAGCAATCCAGCTGGAGGTCTTGAGCAGGCTGGCCGAAGATAAAGACTTTACCGGCAACCTCCTCTTCCTTTCAGTACCGGATGAAGAGACCTCCTCCCGGGGCATGCTGGCGGCAGTGCCCGAGCTGGTTGAACTTCAGGAGAAAGAAGGCCTGGAGTATCAGGCCGTGATTAACTGCGAGCCGGCTTTCCCCGTCTTTCCCGGTGACAGAAAAAGATATATCTACACCGGTTCCATGGGCAAGGCCGTGGTTTTTTTCTCTGCTCTGGGTCTGGAAACCCATGCCGGAGATTCTCTGAGCGGGCTGAACGGCAATCTGATTACAGCCTACCTGATCAAGAAGCTGGAAAATAACCTGGAATTTTCCGAGATCTCAGATGGCTATCAGGCTCCCCCTCCGACCTGTCTTAAGGCCCGGGACAGCAAGGAATATTATTCAGCCAAGATTCCCCACGCTGCCGGCTGTTATTACAATATCTGCCTGCTGGAACTAGGAGCAGATCAGCTGCTGGAAAGCCTGAAGGAGCTGGCCTGGCAGGTTCTTCAGGAGGTGCTGGAAGACTGGCAGGAAACCCGGCGGGAATACTTCTCTTTTCAGGGAGTGCTGGATGATCCCACTGAAAAGAGGAAGGGCTGGGTTTTAACATATCAGGAACTGCTCAAACTGGCCCGGGAAAAAAACGGAGTTGAGGTGGATCAGGCTCTCAAGGAGCTGATAGCAGAGTCCCGGGAAACGGGAGTTGAAGACCAGGAGCTCTGCCTGAGAATGGCCGATCTGGTCAAGGATTATGCTGAAAAAACAGGGCCCGGAATTGTGCTCGGTTTTACCCCTCCCTATTATCCCCCGGTGCAGACAGGCACCGCTAACCCCCGGGATAAAAGAGTTCAGACTCTGGCCCGCAATCTCGTAGATCGGGCTGAGGTGGAGATGGGCTATTCGGTTGAACTATCTTCCCATTTTCCCGGTGTCTCTGATCTGAGCTACTGCAAAATTGGAGAATACGCCGGAACCCGGGCAGCGCTGGAAAATAATCTTCCGCTCTGGGGTGAGGGCTATCAGCTGCCCCTTAAAGATATCTCCCGGCTTGATATTCCCCTGCTCAATGTCAGCGTTCAGGGCTATGATGCTCATAAGAGGCTGGAGAGACTGGAGCTTAATTACAGCCTGGGAGCGGTACCTGAACTGGTGGAACAGGCCTGCCGAAATTTAACAGGGACAGAGGAAAAGTAGATTGTTTAAATCTTTTGTCTGAATTTGACCTGGGCTGTTTTGCCAGTAAAATCCGGCATTATAATCCAGCAGATGCTTTACATGGCTGCTGGATTATAATATAATTATAGGGGCAGCGGGAATGGCTGGGCCCATGGTGGGCTCCGCGGACTTCAAATCCGCTGGCGGGCCGGACAGCCGGTCTGCGGTGGGTTCGATTCCCACACATTCCCGCCATTTTCTTTTTTTATTATTTTTGCATTTCTCTATATGGTTATTAACCTGGGCCTGACAGAAATACTGTAAAAGAGTATCCCGGTTAACTGACAAAAATTTGACTTTCGGATATAATAAGCTATCACAATAATGGGTGGGTTAAGAAGGAATATAACTGGCTAATCTTCTCGGGAGGAGGATTTATTATGTTTCCAATATGCCCTTTGGTTTTGGTAATAGCTCGGTTCAAAGAGGAGAAGGCCCGTCCCGGCATCAAGCAGGAATTTTTTCTCAGAATTACCTGGATGATATGATGGGCCTGGGTTTTCATGCTGACGCGGCCGAACAGGATGACAGATATATTGTCGAAGCGGAGCTGCCGGGAGTGGACAAGGACGATATTGATATTGATGTCACCGAGCATCGGCTGACAATAACAGCCACCAAGAAGACGACCTGTAATCTTGATGAAGTCAAGTATCACTGTAAGGAGAGGAGTCTGGGGACATTTGAGCGCACCTTTAATCTCAGGAATATCAATCTGGACAGAATTTCAGCCGGCTTTCATAACGGGATACTCAAGGTTGAACTTCTCAAGATGGAGACTGACTGTAACTTCCACTGCAAGATCGAGATTGAATAGATTTTAATCCAGAACTAAAATCTATTATCGCAAAATGGTGATTTCTGCTACTGCAAACCTGGTTTATAATTAACAGCATGGCTGAAATCAAAACTTAGTTTATCTAAAATTTGACAGGCTGCGGCTTTAAAGGCCGCAGCTTTGTTGTTTCATAGTCAATATAAACTGTATCAAACATTATTTTTTTCGAAGAGTTTCCCCTTTAAAAAATTTAATCAACATACCCTTGCAGGTTTTTAGCCCTGCAATCAAGAAATAATGCATAAGCTGTTATTTTTTTGAGTAATTGATAATCTCGAACAGTTCAAATTAAGAAAATTATTTTTCCAGTTAATAAGTTAGCCATTCTGAAAGGTGTCAGAGCAAATGATCTCATCAGCTTTTAAGCTTTCTCCCAAAATTAAAGGTATTCTCGATATTCTGGGAACCCTGAGCTTGTTTTTGAGCTTCTTTCTGATTTTTCCCCTGTTGATTGCCCTGCAGCAGCAGGAACCTGCCAGTATTGTTCTGGCCTATATCCTGACCATGATACTGGCTGGAGGAGGAGGCTATCTGCTGCACCGGATCTTTCACCTCAAAATTAATATTGATATCAGCGCCGGAATGATAATCTGCGGCCTGGGCTGGATGCTGGCTTCTGGAATAATTGCTGTACCTTTTACTCTGGGTTTTGAGATGAGTTTTCTCGATGCTTATTTTGAAGCTATGAGCGGTTTTACCACCACCGGGATGACCATGGTAGAAGCTCTGGAAACCCGGCCTCTTTCCTTGATTTTTTTAAGAAGCATGATTCAGTGGCTGGGAGGGCTCGGGATTTTATCCTTCTTTCTGATGATCACCTTTCGTAGTGAGGGAGAAGTCTGGCAGCTCTTTGGAGCAGAAGCCCATAAAATAGCTTCAGCCCGGCCAGTGCCCAACCTCTATCGCACAATTAAGATTTTGTGGAGCATATATGCCGGTCTTTCTCTAGCCCAGGTGCTGCTGCTTACTCTGGCAGGTTTGAGCGTTTTCGATGCGGTTATCCACACCATGACCACTCTCTCGACCGGAGGATTTTCCCGTTATGATGCCAGCATAGCCTATTTTGCCGGGGCCGGTTATAG
>PWHA01000161.1 GCA_003554685.1 Halanaerobiaceae bacterium | reverse complement strand
CTGTAGCTCTATTCCACGCAAGGCTTCATCAAGAGCTTTTTGCGGGTATCCATTGTACAATAATGAAGCAGATAAATTACTGACGGCTTCCGGAGAAAGGGGGTTAAGGTTTACGGCTGTTATTGCACTTTCAAGTGCTTTTCCGGCCTCACCCAGAAGCTGATAGTTCCAGCTGAGCCAGTTGTGAGCTTCGGCATAGCTGGGCTGAAGCTCCACGGCCCGGTTCAGTTCGCGGATGGCCGCAGATCCCCGATGCCGGTTCGAATACAGAAGACCGCGGGACGCATATGCTTCAGCAAGATTTGGATCGATTTCAAGTGCCCGGATTAGGGCATCCTCAGCCTTCGAAAGCGATATTTCTGCAGCTTTGTAGCCATAGTCGAATTGAAGAGCCATTGTATCTGCAAGGCCTGCCCAGGCAAGGGCATAGTTTGGATCCTGATCAACAGCGCGCTGAAAATATTCGGCTGCCCGGTTCATCCCTTTCTCGGTTCTCTGGTCAAGATGCTTTTTACCGTATGTATACAGTCGGTGTGCTTCGAGGTCATTTGTTGGCGCCCACTGCTCAACGCGTTTTTTCTCGCCTGGCGTGAGGTTCGCTTTCAGGCTGTTGGTAATTTTCAGTGCCAGCTCGCTTTGAATATCAAACAGGTGCTGAGCCGTCAGTTCACGATCATAAATTTCTGCCCAGATATGGTTGTCATCTTTCACCCGAATAAGCTGAATATTTAACCGCACCCTTCCATCGATAATCTGAACGCTGCCCTCAACAATTGATCCGGCCCCTATTTCACTTGCTATCTCACGAATTGATTTATCCGAATTTCTGTACTGTAGCACCGATGTCCTTGAGATAACAGAGAGATCAGCAACACCCGACAGCCGCGTGAGCATATCGTTGTGAAGCCCGCTTGCAAAGGTTGATATCTGTTCGTCGTTTCCAAGTTCTTCCAGCGGCAGAATAGCAACCGATTTGGGGTCGATATTCCGGAGGGGCCCGGCATTCCCGGTGCTGGTTATTTTGACTGCGCTTGTGAGATCATCAATATTTCCGAGCAGGTTGTTCAGAATCTCTTTTTTTCCGGCTCCAAGCTCCTGATACATAAACCTTGCGTGTTCCTCTGCTTTTTTTAACGCTTCACCCTTGCTGCCGGTTTGGGTGAGCAATTCAACAGTTCGCCTGACGGCACTCGTATCATAAGGATCGGTCTGTGCCCGTAAATCCCAAAGTTCAGCCGCCTTTTTTAAATCACCTTCGTTTTCTGCCTTATTCGCCAGCTGTTCCAGGATTTCGCCATAGATTTTGCGGTATCTTTCGCGCTCACGTTCCAGCCATTGATCAAATTCAGGGGAAGTGCCCGGAATGTGGAGTCCTTTCAGCAGTTCGCCCCTGTAAATTTTAAGGGCATTTTCCGGTTCACCCTTATCCAGGTTTTCCTCAAAGCTGATGGCGTCGCAGCTCAGTTTATCATAATTAATACCTATTTCTTCGGTACCTCTTGTGATAATAAATTCTTTTCCGAGCGCACTGCGGATTTGGTATAGCAGGTTGCTCAGGGAATTACGAGCGCTCTTTTGACCCTTTTGAGGCCATAATAAAGGCAATATCTGATCTCTTCGCTTAATTCCCCTCGGTCGATCCAATGTCAGGTAGGCTAACAGAGCGAGACGCTTTGGACCCGCAAGAAAAGAATGTTCAAGCTGGCCATCCTCTCTTCGTAACTCAACCGGTCCAAGTATCTTAAGATCTGCCATACCATCTGATTATTGGTTGTAACTTCGTATCTACTAAGCTAAAAGGCTGTTTCTTAAAGTCAATGATTTGGTTTTTTGACAGGCTGGTTTTTGAAACCATATGTTATTCAGTAGATTTGGAATAATTCATCTTTTCCGGTTTTCGCATGAATGTAAATATAGGTGATAAAGCGTGATTCAGCCCTAAGCATATTGGGATAAAATCACCGTTTTTCAGATATTGTAAGGCAGGCAAGAAGTGGTTTAATCAACCCATTGGAATATTCTATTATTATTAAAAATACATGTGCTATGAAATCTAAGCTATTTACCTTTATCATTTTAGCAGCCAGCTTTTTATTTATCTCCTGCAATTCGGACCGGGACCGTGCAGCTACAGGCACCGGCTCTGCCGAAGTTTCTGAAGCCAGGATCGACTCCTTACTTAATCTCATGACACTCGAAGAAAAAATAAATCTCATCCACGCCAGTTCATCCTTTACTTCGGGTGGTGTGGAGCGCCTTGGCATTCCGGAACTCGTTTTTTCTGATGGTCCGCACGGTGTGCGTCATGAGCACGGCCGCGGATGGCACGCCCTGGAAAATTACGATGATGAAGCCACCTATCTGCCGGTTGGTATTTCGCTGGCATCAACCTGGAATAAGGATTTTGGGTACCGCTATGGCGAGGTGCTTGGTAACGAGGCCAAAGAAAGAGGTAAAAACGTGCTGCTCGGGCCAGGAATCAATATTATTCGCAGCCCGCT
>PWHA01000006.1 GCA_003554685.1 Halanaerobiaceae bacterium | reverse complement strand
TTCTTTTTCCGGTGCTTCAAGTATTTCATAATACTCTCTTACCAGCTGATAGGGGGTATTATAATCATTGCGGCCAGTCAAAAAATATGCGGGAAGCTGGAGTGCCGGTATCTCGGTAATCCTGTTAACTTCCATCATCTCCTCTTCATCATGCAGCGGTCCACCACCTCTATTCATGCCAGCAATTAAGCGATAATAATCCCGGATATTATACTCAGGGGCTCTAAAAGCTGTCAGGGCAAGTTCTCTAATCGGGATATCGAAATTGCCGCCATATTCCCCTACCAGGGAAGCAAATTCTCTATACTGGCTGTGGCTGAAGGGAGGCGGCCCGATCTCCTGCAATTTATCATAATCTGACTGATTATCCTGTTTTTCAATCTCTCTTGATAGCCAGTCCCAGGCAATTTCTCCCTGGCGCCTGCTGTCAACAACCTGGCTGACACCAATGTAGGCTTTTATAATTTCAGGGTGCTCTGCTGCAATCTCTATTCCAAACTGGGTTCCCCAGGAATGACCTAAAAGATAGATTTTATCCTGATTAAATCTCTCTCTGAGATAATTTATCAATTCAACTGCATCAGCTTTATACTGTTCAACGGTCATGGTCTCCTCAGAAAAACCCGAGTGGTTTGATTTCCCGGCACCCCGCTGATCCCAGTGAACCACTACAAACTCTTCTTCAATTCTTTCATCATATTTATGGGCAAGAGGCATCTGGGCTGACCCCGGGCCTCCGTGAAGCCAGAGCAAAACAGGGTTAGCTCGATCTCTGCCCCTGATTGAGATCCACTGATCAAGGTCTCCTAAATTTATTTTCTGTAGCTCTGCAATACTTTCGGCAATCTCCCGGCCTGCCTCATCTTTAAAAGTTTCTGTTGTGGGGTTTATCCCCAAATACAGGACAGCAACAAGGAATAGCAAAAATATTGCTAGAATCGGGACTGCCAGCCATTTCTTCATTATATCACCTGACCTTTGTCTTTTAATTCCTGGGAAATAACCACTGAAAGTAAATAATTTCGAAGCAATCTAAACTGCAGAACTTTTATCTGGATTCAGTCTAATTATATCTGAAAGACAGCAGGTTCACAACCAGCCTGTTAAACAAAAACATTCCCTCCTGCAGTAAAGAAAAAGCTTCATCTCCTGCTGGTTCCTGCTGGGAAGGAATGCTTTTGCCAGGTTAAACTGTTTTCCTGATTACGCTAAATTAACGGGATGTCTGATATGATTGAAATTATAGTATTGATTAACAGGATATCTGATATGATTGGAATTATAGTTTAGAGGTTTGCTGACATTACTTGAGATTTAATGCGGTACAAGCATGTGATTCTTTGAAGATATACTTTAGAAACTCTGAGATAGTGATAGATAGAGCTGATCCTGATCACTAAACTGACCATAGGGACCTGCTTCTCCATTAAAATAATAGGCTCCTATTTTCAGCTCCAGACCATCAGCTAAATCTCGACTAAACTCGGGGTTGATAATAAAATCTCCTTCATTTATTCCATAACCAAAGCCCAGGCTTATTTCAGTATAGAAATCATACAGGTAATTAAGGCTAACCACCGCTGTGTTTTCACTATCCTGATCGATTTCATTACTGCCCTGTATTCCCAGCATCATCAGTAAATCTGGAGTTATATTTGACTCTAAAGTTGCTGCATATCTCAGCTCATTTTCCGGATAAAATTCTCCTTCTTCCGGAATGGCCAGTGCCAGATCAGCTCTTAAAATAACGCCACTGTACTCATAGACCATTTCTGCACCTATGACCTGTTCTCTGAAATGTTCCAGACCTTCAACCTCTCCTGTTTCTGAAATAATTGCTGCTGGTTCAGCAGCCACTCCTCTAAAATAGCTTGCTGCCAGGTCAAAGGCTGGTGCAGAATACCCGGCTCTTATACCGGCAACAGAGTTTTCAATTGTTCTTTCAGGCATTTCTGCGGTTATTCCGGGCAGATTCCAGCCTACAGCATAGGGCTGCCAGACTAAGTCAAAATCTATCTCGGAATGAAAATATGCCGTTCTGATGGCCGGAACAGAAATTTTATTATCTTCACTAAAAGGATCTGATAAGTCTCTGGGATTAAGATTATCGACCGGGCTGTTGTTATCCACCGCACCCCAGGTAATTTTCTGCCAGCCCAGAATAATATCTACGTCCTGGCCAAAATAGGTTAAATTGGCCTCATCAATATCTGCTGTAACTCTATCCTCAGTAAAATCCAGATTCAGACCAGTTCTTAAATGGATATTATCTCCGGCCCAGCTGCTCATATCAATTCCCAGAGTGCCTCCTGCATCAAAGGTATCAGTTTCTCTGCTGTAATCAATATTTAAATCCAGCTGGCCTCCCAGCGATAAAGCCGATGTCTGAAAAGTGCTAATTAGAGTCAATGCCAGGCTTATTATTAACACCAGTGCAACCTGCTTGAGCTTTGTTAAATTCCGAGAATCTTGCAAGTGAATCTCCTCCTTAATTAGTTTGAGCCTTCCTGCTCTCTTTTTTAGAATTGTTTAGGACAGAATATTTCCAGTTAATTTCTGGTTCCCCCCAAAAAGGGGGGAACCTAATTTTTTTATAAACAATTTGTTTAAACAATTTGTTTAATTTAATTCAGCGGTCACAAATTTTCTTGAAGAAGTACTGGAGCAGCACAGGATGTACCGGAAAAGCAGATAAACTGTTCCAGGTAAACCTAGGCAGCCAAACAACTAGAGATAATCTAACAGTCAACGCAGAGGTCTCGTTAAAGCTCTGGTAGTAAAGTCATCAGCTGTTAAACCGGTATTAACTTCGATCTCTTCATAGCTGATTATCGTCTTCCCATCATTTTCCAGATCTCTCATTATCATTTTTAGGGGCAGATGAAGTTCATCAGTAATTTCAGTGACATTATCTGTGGTTAACTCCTTGATCTTTTCATCCCGCTCATTATATGTCTCTTCTTTGTGGAGATATAGATGTTCGGCATCTATATAGGTTATCTTCCTGGCAAATTCTACCTGTTCGGCAATCTCATCGGTAAGCGGTAGAGATTCTACCTCATAAACCTCTCTGCCATTAATTTCTCTTGTTCCCAGCAACTCATATTCATAATCATCAATTGTCCGTGTCATATCTTCATTGGTAAAATCCGAACCCATGAAATCACCGCCTCTTTCTTCAGAAGACATTCTTCGCTCACGCCCGAGGGCCGGCAGATAAAGCCAGCTCTCGTCTTCACCATCTGCATAGCTAATATTCAGGAAACCGCTTTCCCTCACATCAGCCGGTGATAGAAAACGAATCAGGGATTTTTCTGTACCATCCTCAGCCTGCAGGCTGTACATTATCATCTCTCTTTCTCTAACTCTGTCGTCTCTGATAATCTCCATTCTCATCTCGGCCTCCATGTCCTGAACATTCTCTAAAGCATTACTCCGGTCAATAATTTCTCTTCCTGTCATATCTCCAGCCAGCAGAGTCTGGGCAAACAAGGGGAACAATAGCGCAATAATGGCTGACATAGTTAACACCTTTTTCAATATCATTTTAAGATACCTCCTGTTTGTTTAAAGCCCACACTGGTGTGAGCAGTTAAAATTTACTGAGATTCAAGCATACAATCTGCGAAAATAAATCAGTTTGTTAACCTGACAGTTTAGTCTCTCTCAGGGGTTAATGTTACACTTTCACTTCCAAGTGGTTTTAAAAAGGTCAAGAGTGCTGGCGCAACAATCAGATTGGCTGCCAGCGCAACAAATATTCCCAGGACAGCCAGAATTCCCATATTGGTATAGGCCTGGAATCTCACCAGTGAGAGAATGCCAAAACCGATCATCAGCACCACACTGGTAGAAATTAAAGCCCGGGCAATTTTCTTGAAAGTTTTTCTGTTGGCCTCTCGATAAGAACCGGTCCTGGTGAATTCCTCTTTATAGTGCAGGAAATAATGTACGGTGTCATCGATTGCAATTCCAATAACCATGGGGGATATCATAATCGTAACCAGATCCAGATTCATATCTGTAAGCCCCATGACACCCATTATTGACAAAACTGAAAGGGCAACCGGAATAACAGAGATCAGGCCCATTTTGAGATTTTTCAGTATCAGAATCATGATCAGCCCGATGACGATAATGGCAATAGCAATCGAATTTATCTGACCAGAACCCAGCAGGTCCATCGATCTTAAGGCCATTGCCAGCTCTCCCACTTTCGATATTTCAATATCATCGGAGAAGTACTGATTTCCTCTTTCCTCTATCTCCCGGATATTATTCAGGGTTTCATCCGCCGTGTCATTAATCTGAACCGACATTCTCAGGTTCTCATAACCAAAATCTACCACACTCTCAAGACCCTCTCCTCCGCTCATTTCATAGAGCAGCAAATACTGTGAAATCAGCTGGTCATCTTCCGGTACAGTGTAATATTCCGGATTGTTATCATTCATTATCATATTGATTTCTCTCAGCAGGTTGGCAAGTGAATTAACCCCCGCCGTTCCTGCCGAATCTTCAATTTCTTCCTGAAACTGATTGAGAGGGAGAAGCACATCGCTCTGCTGACCCATGCCTTCCTCGGGAAGCTCAATCAGCAGGTCATAGGTATAAAGAAAACCGAGCCTTTCTCCGATATACCTGGCATTTCTTACATAATCTATCTCATCACCCATCATTTCTGTGGTATCAGAAGTTATTGAGATTTGAAATACTCCATAGGTTAAAACCAGGATCAATATAATGGAGAGAGCTATTATTGGTTTAATATGGGTAGTTACCACATCTGACCAGGAGCTGATAAATCTTTCAAAGAATGACTCTCTGGATTTCTTTGTCTCATCAACTTCTTTATCCTTTCCGGGCAGGAACACCAGAGGAATGACCACCATAACCAGCACATAGGTTACAATAGCTGCTGCAGCACAGGTCAAACCAACAGCTCTGATGGGTGTTATTGGGACAACTAAAAAGGAGAGAAAGCCAATCATAGTTGTCAGTGCGGTAAAGAATATCGCCCAGGTTGATTCATTAAAGGCATACCTGACGGCCTGCAGTCGTTTACCGGTTTGCCGCAATTTATAGAAGAAGTGATTGATAAAGTGGATTGAATATCCGACCGAGATTACCATTACCAGAATCATCACCAGCAGGCTCTGGATATTAATGGGAACACCCAGCCATCCCTGAGCGCCAAAGAGAATGACAACACCAATTATAATTACCAGCAGGGAACTGCCCAGAGCCCGGAAGCTTTTAAAGATGATTAACATTAAAAGCGCTGATGCCAGAAAGGCCAGCACACCCACGGTTCCAAATTCTTCGACAATCAGCTTTTCTGATTCAAAAAATACAATATCCAGTCCCGCAGCAGTAGCAGAAATATCCTCCTGAGTATGATCGGAAAGAATGGCATAAATAGCCGGTGCAATCAGCATCCTCGGCTCTTCGATCTCTGTCAAACCGTCATCACTTTCAAGTTGTATATCCTCTGCTAGAATTACCTCTTCCCTGGTTTCTCCCTGTCCTAAAGGATCAAACTGACCCTCAATTTCAGCATAGACACTATCTGGAGTATCTCTGGTGGTAATAATTATTCCGCTGGCCTGGCCGTCATCACTTACCAGATCTCTGATACTTCCTTTGCTGTTCATAACAGTCTCTTCAATCTCAGCAAGTTCTGTTTCAGTGGCAGGTATTTCCGGACCAACAAGTTCTCTGGTTTCCAGAGAATCATTGACAGTTTCCAGAGTCTCTATATTTGCCAGAGAAACAACCTCTTCAATAAAGGGTACCTGCTCTTCCAGCTCTATAGTTACCCGGCTCAAATAGCTCATTGTCTCTTCAGTAAAAACACCATTTTCGTTTTCTACCAGAATAAAATTCATGTTCTCTTCATCAAAGACTTCTTCAAACCTTTCCTGGTCCTGAACAATCGGGTCATCATCAACAAACATAGCTTCATAAGAATCGTCAATCTGCAGCTGTCCCAGACCTAAAACACCAATCACCAGAACAATCAACAGCAAACTTATGGTAAGCTTGCGTCTGGTTGTAACTGCTGCAAACCAGAAGTCAGCTATTTTCTGCTGCCATCTTTTCTTTTCAGTTTTCATAGTCCCACTCCTTTGGGCAATATTTTTTCAGTGCAATTTTATTATAGTGCAGCTGGCCCGGCATTTCGCCTAACAAATGTTAGGCTTTAATGTTAGGGATTTTCAGGCATAAAAAAATCCCCTGCTTTACAGGGGAAGAGGCCGGTGTTTTGTTTTTGCTATTTTTAACTTTTTAATTAAAAGGCCTGTATTATCTTAATCAGGCAGTATTCCTAATTTCCGTCCTTTCTCAACTGCCTGGGTCCTGTTAGCAACACCTAATTTGTTATAAATATTACTGCTGTGCCATCTTACAGTGCCATGGGAAATATGCAGGCGCTCTGCTATCTCCTTATTGGAATATCCAGCAGCAATTTCCTCAAGTATATCTCTCTCCCTTCCGGTAAGCGGTTCAATTAAAAAATCCTCAGCCTGGATAGCTTCTTTAGCAGTCTCACCAAATTCCTGCAGCAGCCTTTGAATCATCTCTCCTCTGGTTTCATCAGGGAGGATTCTGTAAAGAAGGTGGACAAGGGTGTCGCCTTCATCAACAATTATTCTAAAAAAACCTTTGCTGTTTGCAATATCCAGAATTGCTTTCAGATTTTCTCGGGCTTCAGCAAAATTTTGTTTGCTGTTAGATAATTTTACTTCCACCAGCCTGCTTTCCAGTTCAGCCCTTATCAGGCCCCTCTGTTGAGCAATCTTCAGGGTACGCTCAATAACCTTTTCAGCTGCCTCCTTTTGATTGGCTGACAGTAATACTCTGCTCAAAACTATAAAGTCTAATAACCGGCCAAATTCTGGCTCCCTCTCCGGTTCAACTCCCCTTATTTTCAGTTTTTCCAGCGCTTCCTGCCAGCTGTGGGAACCGGGATAATCCGGTTCCAGCCAGAAACGGATCTGCCAGGAAGTTATATTGGATATTAATATATCATGAGTTTCATCCTTCGGCAGGGTGGCAATCTCAGAAAATATCTCTTCTGCTCTGGCAAAGTTTTTAACTGTAAAATAATAACGGAGAAGACAGATATTAAAATATAGTTTTACCAAAATCTCATTGCTGTTTTTAACAATCTCCTCTCCCCTGTTTAATATTCTTTCTGCCCGGGAAAGCTCATTCTTTTCACAATATATCTGTCCCAAAAGTCCTCTAACTGCCCCGGCCCTGGGAGATTTAGCAAAACCGCTCCTCTTTGCCTTTTTTAAAAGCTCCTGGCATACCGACTGGCTTTTTTCTATCTCGCCCTTAAGCCAGTAAAGTCTCGCCTCTTTAATTCCTGCTACCTGCACAAAGAAATCATAGTAATCCTCTCCATAGGAGGTCATTCTCACAGAGCGGTAACTTTCAAGTGCAGCTGTTAAATTTCCAGATAAGCCCTGAATATCACCATGGATCAGGGAAACTCCCTGTCTCCAGTAAGATCCAGCAGGTAAGAATTTTAGAGCTGTATCCAGTCTCTCTTCAATGGGAATAGTAAGTTTTCTTTTAGAAAAGGCACTAATAACAACAAATCCAGCAGCCAGCATGCCGGTAAAGAGTTTGAGATTATCCTCAGTCATATGCTCCAGTTTGCCAGCCTTCAACTCCTCATCAAGCTGCTGAAGCATTTTATTGGCCAGGGGCACATTGCCCTGGTAAAGCTCTATTTTAGCCCTCACAATTCTCAGCTCAGGTTTTTCCCTCCTGATCTCCTCCGGAATCTCTTTCAGCCACTCCTGCATGACAATCAGTTTCCCCCGTGCTGTAAAATAATCGCTTTTTTGGAAGATCAGCTGTGCTGCAAACTGATAATTTTCTCCCCGGAGGGCCTGCTGAACTGCCAGAGCATAATAATTTCTCTCAGCAAACCAGGCTGCTGCCTGCTGGTTTATTTTTTTCTTTAATTCAGGATTTTCTTTCTGGAATTTTCTCTGAAGAGCTTCAGCAAATAAACGGTGATAACGAAACCAGTCTCCCTTTTCATCAACCGGCTGTAAAAAAAGCTGCCTGCTCTGAATTTCCTGCAGCAAAGAAGCACAGTCTTCATATCCCGTAATATCAGAGCATAATTCAATATTAAAACGAGATACAGCAGCAGTCTGCAGCAAAAAATTCTGGATATCTTGATCCTGCTCGGCCAGAACTTCCTCCAGAAGATAATCAATCATAAAATTTTCCCGATTCGGGGCGCTCTCAAGAATTCTCCGGGGAGAAAAATCCTCTCCCAGGAGAGAAAACATCTGCAAACCGGTTACCCAGCCCTCCATCCGGGAAACCATCTCTGCTGCCTCTTTTTCAGTTATCTCTTTATTTTTCTGTTCAAAAAATAATTGCGCTTCTTTCGGTCTAAACTTTAATTTGTCCTGTCCAATGATTTTGCTGCTGCCCCTGGCCAACCACCTGTGAACTGGCCAGGGAGGTAGCTCGCGGCCGGCAGCAATGAGATGGACTGTCGGCGGTAAATTTGCAATAAAATATGAGAGCAGATCGTGTATTTTCTTAGACTGCAGTTCCTGCAGCTCATCCCAGAAAATATAAAAGGGTTTTTTATACCGGGAAAATTCATTTAGAAAGGCAGTCAGGATTTCCCTGCCGGCCTTCTCCCTTCTTTTTTCCTGTTCCTCCCCGGTTAACCCGGAAAAATCCTTTAAAAAGCCATCAGCCAGGCTGCTTTCAACTTCTCTGCCGAAATTACTATTTACCCTGCGCAGAGCTGCCAGCAAATAGGCCAGAAAGCTGTCCAGGGAATTATCCTCGTCAGAGAATGTTAACCAGCAGGCCTCGCATTCCACCTGCTGATAGTAATTGATCAGCAGTGATGTCTTTCCAAATCCCGCAGGGGCTGATAACAAAGTTAATTTTCTGTTAAAGCCCTCTTTCCCTTCCAGACCGCTGGAAATTTCCTGCAGTAATCTCCGGGAAACAAAAAGATCAGTAATCACAGGAGGTCTAAGTTTCATCTGTAACAGCTGCTTATTCACTATTTCCCTCCTCCTAACTATTATTTCCATTAAGATTAAAATAATTGAAATAAAATGCTAAGAGATTACCTGGCAAAGTAAAACCTGGAGATAAATATGTAACTTTTGATAGCTGCAGGATTATTTATCGCCCGGCAGCATCTCCTGGCAAGAACATGATTAAAAATTTATGCAATATCAGAAGTTTCTGCAATATCTTATATTTAAGTATAACATGTATTTGCCGTTTAAGTCGAGCAGGAATAGGTTTAAAGGCTTATATAGGGCTTATATCTTTGTTTTTTAAAGCTGATCAAGAGTGATATCAGCAAAAAAATTTTGATAAGTACGAAGAATAAGTACGAAAAAAAATAGAAAAATTCCTTGACAATGAAATTTCTCTGTACTATAATATTCAATACCGACGGTCGGTAGGTGGGAAATCTTTTTTAAGGAGGCAAATATGGTTACTAGAAAAACTGGAAGTGATACCAAACAGGAAATTTTGCAGACCGGACTGAGGCTTATTCAGGAGAAAGGATATGACAGCACCACAATTAAAGATATAATCAACCAGCTTGACATATCGAAGGGGGCTTTTTATCATTATTTCGATTCAAAGGAAGATTTAATTGAGGAAATAGCTATTAATTATTCCCGCAAAGCCCTCAGCATAATCAAAGAGATAGCTGCCCGGGAAGATTTGTCGGGGGTTGAAAAAATTAATCAAGTTATTCAGGCTGTTAGTGAATTTAAAGGTGACAAGCAGGAAAAACGCCAGAAAATAAAATCAGCTTTTTCCGGAGATCAAAATCTGAAGTTGCAGAAAAAGCTTAACCATAAAATCAAAAGAGAGGCTATTCCGGCTTTTCAGGAGATAATAGAAGAAGGTCAAAAAGAGGGAAGTATTACCACAGAAAATTCCCGGGAAATGGCAGAATTGTTGCTATTCTTAATTAGATCATTAAATTCCTCTCTGGATGAATTGATAGCAGAACAGGATTATGATGAGAGCAGCGATTTAAGCAAATACGAATTAATGTCCCGGATTGAAGAAAAGATTGTTTTCTATGAAAAGATTATGGCCAAGGTTTTAAATTTAAAGACTGGAGAGATTGTTCTCAAGGAACCCTATTTTAACCGGTACTTTAAATAAATTCAGAAAAATATTTTAGGTTCGACATACCGACGGTTGGTATTGGATTTAAATTTTTATAAAAGGAAGTGAGAAAAACCATGCAGGAAAAATTTAAAAGAAAGAAGTATGTCTGTCAATTAAAAAATATCACCCGGGAAAGTATTAACTCAGCCGGTGGTAAAGGTGCAAACTTAGGGGCAATGATCAGAGCTGATCTGCCAGTCCCTCCCGGTTTTGTGGTCCTGACTCAGGCTTACAGGAAATTTTGCAGAGATAATGAGATAACTGAAAAGATCAAGCAATTATTAGCAGAATTTAGTGACGATGCTAAAGAAAACCTTCCAGCAATAAAGGCTCTTTCGGAA
The DNA here is from genome assembly GCA_003554685.1 of Halanaerobiaceae bacterium. Lineage (GTDB taxonomy): Bacteria > Bacillota > Halanaerobiia > Halanaerobiales > Halarsenatibacteraceae > T1SED10-84. The sequence goes on along the minus strand of PWHA01000006.1, from coordinate 1,004 downwards.
AAAATTAAGGCTCTCTTTCTCAATGGCCAGATTTCACCCGGACTGCAGCAGGAAATCAGTGAAATGTACAATAGTCTATCGGATCAGGATAATCCAGCAGTAGCAGTTCGCTCTTCAGCTACTGTTGAAGATCTGCCGGGCAGTTCTTTTGCCGGTCAATATGATAGTTATTTGAATGTCAGGGGTCAGGCAGAATTACTGGAGAAAATCACAGAATGCTGGGCTTCACTCTGGAATTCCAGAGCCCTTGATTATAGATTAAAACAGGGGATTGATAATCAGGGGATTGCTCATGGAGTGGTTGTTCAGAGATTAATCAAGGCTGAAAAATCCGGGATATTATTTACCGCTAATCCCTTAAATAACCGAAGGGATCAGCTGCTGCTCAATTCTTCCTGGGGTTTAGGTGAGGCAGTTGTAGGAGGGGAGGTTACCCCTGATCAGTGGATTATTGATAAGGTCTCTGGAAAATTTATCAGCAAAGAAATTGCCAGAAAAGAAAAAATGGCTGTTATGAAGAAACAGGGAATCGAGTATCAAAAAATACCTGCTGAGCAACAGCAAAAAAGTTCTCTAACTGCCGGGGAGGTTAATCGGTTATATAATTTAGGCAAAAAGGCAGAAGATTACTTTGATTCTCCTCAGGATATCGAATGGGCCTGGGAAGGTGACAGCTTATACCTGGTACAGACCAGACCAATCACTTCCCTCTATCCCCTGCCTGAATCCTGTCAGCCAGCGACTGATAATGAAGAATTTAAGGTTTATCTCAATTTTAATCTGCAGTCCCAGGGAATGCAGGAGCCTTTTACGCCCCTGGGTGGTGATATCTTTAAGCAGATAATCTGCGGTCAGCACTCCTGAAATTCAAGAATTCCTGGCTGAGTATGGCCAGAGATCATCTGTAGAGGTTGATTTAGGAGTTCCCAACTGGAATGAGGAGCCGGATTATATTGTCAAATTAGTTCAGTCTTACATCGATAATCAAAGCTATCAGCAGGGGC
>PWHA01000013.1 GCA_003554685.1 Halanaerobiaceae bacterium | reverse complement strand
TGACAGTTAACCGCACCAACTCGATTTGCTGGCTTGGCAGCGCTTTCTGTACCGACGAAGAAAACTATCTGTTCCACAAAATGGCCAGGAGCATGGGCGTGATCAATGTCGATCACTGCGCCCGTCTCTGACACTCTTCCACAGTCGCGGGTCTCGCGGCAACATTTGGAAGAGGATGCATGACCAACCACTGGAACGATTACCAGCATTCAGATGTATTTATGAATATTGGCGGAAACACTGCAGAAAATCACCCCATTTCGATGAAATGGATCGAAAAAGCCCGTGAAAACAAGGGTGCGAAACTAATCGTAGTTGATCCCAGGGTATCCAGGACTGCTGCGGTAGCCGATCTTTATGTCCCAATTCGACCCGGCACCAATAGTGCCTACCTGGGTGGATTAATCAACTATATCCTTGAAAATGAGCTTTACCATAAAGAATACGTCGAAGCTTACACCAATGCTAGCTACCTGATTGATGAAGGCTTCGAGTTCGATGAGCAAACCGGTTTGTTCTCTGGTGCTTTTGATGACCCGGTCCGAAACGCTACCAGTTACGACCAGGAAACCTGGGCTTACCAGAAAGATGAAAACGGTAATATATTAAGGGATGAAACGCTTGAAAATCCGAACTGCGTAATGCAGATTTTGAAGAGATACTACAGCAAGTACAGCATCGATAATGTCAGTAATATAACCGGGGCCGAGCCCGAAGCACTGAGCGAATCTTACGAGTTGTTCAGCACCACCGGTGAACCCGGTAAAGCCGGCAACATTCTTTACGCCATGGGCATTACCCAGTTTACTCATGGCGCCCAGAATGTAAGAAGCATTGCTGTTGTTCAGCTTCTGCTCGGCAACATGGGCATAGCCGGCGGGGGAGTGAACGCCCAGCGCGGGCAGTCCAACGTGCAGGGGGCAACCGATATGGCCATGCTGTATCATATCCTTCCGGGTTACCATCCAACACCGCAGCAAACGCAGCCCACTCTCCAGGATTACCATGAAACAACCACCCCTGAAGATAACTGGTGGAGTAACCGGCCCAAGTATATGGTCAGCCTGCTAAAGGCTTTCTACGGTGATAATGCCACTTCGGCCAATGAATTTGGTTATCAGTGGCTGCCCAAGTTGGACGGGATAGATCATTCCCACATTGCTATGTATAAAATGATGGGCGAAGGTGAAGTCGAAGGCATGATCTGCTGGGCCGACAACCCCGGGGTTTCCGGGCCCAGTGCCGGTGACAAACGTAACTACCAGAAAAACCTGAAGTGGTTTGTTTCGGTTGATCTGTTCGAAAACGAATCCGCCTCATTCTGGCATGCTCCGGGCATGAACCCGGCAGAAATTGATACTGAGGTATTTATTCTGCCTGCCGCTGCGGGCTATGAACGCGACGGAAGCAAAGCCAACAGCGGGCGCTGGATCCAGTGGACCTGGCAGTGCCAGGAGCCTCCTGGAGACGCAAAGTCCGACCTCTGGATTGTCAATGAGCTGTTCAAGAAGCTTAAAGGCCTATATGAAGCGGAAGGCGGAACAGTCCCCGAACCGATCACTCAGATGAAGTGGGACTACGACAATGAAAACGGGGAAATCGATATCGTTAAGGTTTGCAAAGATATCAACGGTTATTATGTAGCCGACGATTCCCTGGTCACAAACTTTGTCGCACTCGAGGATAACGGTTTGACAGCCTGTGGCAACTGGCTCTACAGTGGCTACTATAACAACTACGATAATCCGGCCACCAAGAACCGGGTTAGAGAAAAAGAAGGAATCGGTTCGCACCTGGGCTGGTCCTTTGCCTGGCCGCTTAATCGCCGGATTGTTTATAACCGCGCGTCGGCCGATTTAGAGGGTAATCCCTGGAACCCGGATGTTCCCGTGGTGTGGTGGGATGAAGCCCAAGAAAGTTGGGTCGGCAACGATGTTCCCGATATCCCGGGCACCTGGGATTTGGAGCAGTCCACCGAAAACCCGTTTATCATGATGCCCGAAGGTAAAGGCAGGTTGTTTGCCAACGGCTATGATAAGGTTGGCGGTTTGAGAGACGCCCCCTTCCCGGTCCATTATGAACCCGCTGACAGCCTGTTTCCAAACCTGCTCTATCCCAATGCCGTATACAACCCGGCCAGCCAGCGCTTCTATGAAGACCATACCGTGGAAACCGATGAAGAAAGGGAAAGATATCCCTACGTAATTACCACTTACAGGATTGTAGAACATTATCAGAGCGGTATCGTAACCAGGAACCTTCCCTGGCTTAATGAAGCCATGCCAGAGCTTTTCATCGAGATCAGTGAAGAACTGGCTGAAGAAAAAGGGATTAGCAATGGTGATAAGGTACTAATCGAAAGTAAACGGCTTTCCAATAACGGTGAACAGGGCTCTATTGAAGCCAAAGCCTGTGTTACCAAGCGGTTTAAACCGATGATGATTAACGGTGAGAAAACACATGTTGTTGGAATGCCCTGGCACTGGGGCTTCAAGGGTATGAGCACGGGATCGGTT
>PWHA01000153.1 GCA_003554685.1 Halanaerobiaceae bacterium | reverse complement strand
GGGCATATATGTTTTCAATGCTCCGGGAACAAACAGCCCCTCGGTTGCTGATCTGGCAGTGGCTTTAATGCTGTCTCTGGGCAGGAAAATTCCGCTGGTTAACAATATGACCAAAGCTGGAGCCTGGAAGAGAAAAATAGGCTTTGAGCTCTGGGAAAAAACTGTCGGCATCATCGGCACTGGCGACATAGGCCAGGGTGTGGCTAAAAGGTTAACGGGTTTTAATTGTGAACTGCTGGCCTATGATCTTGATGAAGATGAGAGTTTTGCCAGTAAGTACGGTGTTAGCTATCAGGAACTGGATGAAGTTCTGGCTAAATCAGATTATCTATCGCTGCATCTTCCCTTAAATGATAGAACTGAAGGGCTGATTGATTCTGACAAACTAAAACTGATGCCAGAGACTTCGTATCTGATCAATACAGCTCGCGGGGGAATAGTAGATGAGGAAGATCTTTACCAGGCTTTAAAAGATAATGAGATAGCTGGTGCCGCCTGTGATGTATTTGCAGAAGAACCTCCTGGCGAAAATAAATTATTCAAGCTGGATAATTTCATTGCCACCTCTCATATAGGAGCATTTACCTATGGAACCAATGAAAGAACAGGCATGATGGTAGCAAAAAATATGATAAAGGCTTTGCAGGGCAAAAGGCCTGATAATTTAGTGAATGATATCTAAAATCTTATTAGAGAAAGAGGTAATAATATGAGCAAAACAGATATTCTTAATGCTATAAAAAAATATAAGATAACAGCAATTGTGAGAGGTACTGAAGCTGAAAAAGCCACTGAAGTAGCCCGCTCCTTATATGCTGGAGGAATAAGATTAATTGAAGTGACTTTCAATACAGAAGGCGCTGCCGAGATGATTGCTGCTATAAAAAAAGAAATGGGAGACAAAATGCATGTAGGCGCTGGAACAGTCCTGGATAGTGAAACAGCAAAGCAGGCAATTTATGCTGGAGCAGAGTTTATTTTGTCTCCCAGCACTGATAGAGGCATGATAGAACTTTGCAATACCTACGGTAAAGTAGCCATACCGGGTATTGCCACCCCTACAGAAGCAGTTAAAGCAATGAAGATGGGTGCGGAAATCATTAAATTTTTTCCGGCAGCTGCCTCGGGTTCAAATTATATGAAAAGCATTAAAGGACCTCTTGATCATGTAGAAATTATAGCTGTTGGGGGAATTAATCTTGATAATGCCCGGGAATTTCTTGATAAAGGAGCAGTTGGTTTAGGAATAGGCAGTTCACTGGTTAATAATGATTATATCGAGAATAATGATTTTGATAAAATTGAAAATAAAGCCAGAGATTTTACAGATATAATTGAAAATATGAGGGCAGAAGGGGCATAATTTTTTTGAAACAGGCTGTTACAGGTATTTTAAGCTGATGATTATCAAAAATTATACTAAGGGATGATGTTATTGAGCAAGGTTAATATTTTTAAGGAGATAGCTAAATCTCAACATCAGGGAATGCCGCAGGGGATTTGCTCTATCTGCAGTGCCAACAGATTTGTGCTGCAGGCCGCCATGGAAATGGGCAGGAAAGATGGTCTGGTTTTAATTGAATCGACCTGCAATCAGGTTAATCAATTTGGCGGATATACCGGGAAAACCCCCTCGGAGTTTAAGAGCTTTGTTCAGGGATTAGCTCAAGAAATTGATTTTCCTGAAGAGAAGATAGTTTTGGGAGGGGATCATCTGGGTCCGATTCCCTGGCAGAAAGAAAATTATGAGAAAGCTTATGACAATGCTGAAGAGATGATCAGGCAATATATAAAGGCTGGCTACAAGAAGATTCATCTGGATGCCAGCATACCATTAAAAGATGATAGTGATAAACCATTATCTCCTGAAATAATTGCTGAGAGAACAGCAAAACTGTGCCGGGCTGCCGAAAAAGCATTCCAGAACAATTTTAGCAATGACAGGCAAGAAGCAAAACCTGTTTATATTATCGGGACTGAAGTTCCCTATCCCGGTGGTTCCCAGGAAAAAGAAGAAAAAGTTACTCAAGTAAATGATTTTCAAAAAACAATAGAACTTACTAAAAAAGTTTTTACTGCTGAAGGTTTAGATGAAGCCTGGAATAATGTTGTTGCTGTGGTTGTTAATCCTGGTATTGAATTCGGAAAGGATTTCCTTAAAAAATATGACAGCAGCAAGTTCAAAAATATGAAAAAGGCCCTTAAAGATCACAAAAGCTTGATTTTTGAAGGCCATTCTACTGATTTTCAACCACCCCGGTTATTAAAAAAGATGGTGGAAGATAAAATTGCCATATTAAAAGTGGGACCGGCTTTGACCTTTGCTGTGAGAGAAGCAATTTTTGCACTGGCAATGATAGAAGAGGAACTTTTAAAATATGATAATGACAGGGCTGTATCAAATTTTATTGATATTCTGGATATGGTCATGATTGATAATGATGAGCACTGGAGGGAATACTTTAGCGGTAAGGAGAAGAATATTAAGCTTTACAGGAAGTTTAGTTATTTTGATCG
>PWHA01000162.1 GCA_003554685.1 Halanaerobiaceae bacterium | reverse complement strand
TGATTGAAGTGGCCAACCGCTACCAAAAAGTTGTAATACCGGGAGCAATGACTCCCACTGAAGTGGTAAAGGCCATGGAAGCAGGAGCAGATGTGGTTAAAGTTTTTCCGGCAGCCCTTTTCGGTCCCAAAATAATAAAAGCTATTAAAGGACCAATTCCCCAGGCTAGACTGTTACCTACCGGAGGAGTTAATCATGACAATGTTAAAGACTGGTTTAAAGCCGGCAGTTTTGCTGTAGGCGCCGGCAGTGCTATAGTTAGTGGAGCTGAAAAAGGTGACTTTGATCAGGTGAGAGATAATGCTGCAAGATTTGTAGAACTGATAGCAGAAGTGAGAAATTAGCTAATTTATTATAACAGGGTCCAAAACTTACAATAGGCATTAACACTTAAATATAACATATAACTCTCTATATAAACAACTTAATAGACTTGACTTATATTCGGAGTACAACAATTTTTTGGGTTATAATTCACTTTGTTTAAAATTATTTTAAACTGGGAGGTTAAATAATGAGCAAAAAAGTCGTTACTTTTGGAGAAATTATGATGAGACTTACCCCTCCTGCTAATAAAAGATTCATTCAAGCTGATAAATTTAATATTATTTACGGGGGAGGAGAGGCAAATGTAGCTATATCTACAGCAAATTATGGTCTGGACAGCTATTTTGTTACCAAACTTCCGGAGAATCCCCTGGGTCAGGCTGCCTTAAACGAGGTCAGACGTTTCGGAGTTAAAACAGATTTTGTAGCCCGGGGAGGGATAAGACTGGGCAAGTATTTCTGTGAAACTGGAGCAAGCCAGCGCTCTTCCAATGTGATCTATGACCGGGCACATTCAGCTATTGCTGAAGCCAGTTCATCGGATTTTAACTGGAATGAAATTTTTGCAGATGCTGACTGGTTTCACGTTACCGGAATTACCCCTGCTTTAAGCGATAATATGGCCGATATAACTATCGAAGCAGTTAATAAAGCCAGTGAACACGGGGTTAAAGTTAGTTGTGACCTTAATTATCGTGCCAAACTCTGGAGCCGGGAGAAGGCCAATCAGGTGATGTCAGAGGTAATGCAATATGTTGATGTTTGTATTGCCAATGAAGAGGATGCTGAAATGACATTCAATATAAAAAGTGGATCAAATATTGAAAAGGGCGAGTTAAATATTGAAGGTTACAGAGACGTAGCTCAGCAGTTAATTGATAAATTTGACTGCGAGCTGGTGGGGAGCCATCTCAGAGAAAGTTACAATGCTTCGGTCAATGGCTGGTTGGTGGTGCTTTTTGATGGTGAGAAATTTGTTCAATCAGAGAAATACAGGGTTTATATTGTGGATAGAGTTGGAGGCGGCGATTCTTTTGCGGGAGCCCTAATATATTCTCAGCTCACAGGTAAATCTCTTCAGGAGACTGCTGAATTTGGAGCAGCAGCTTCAGCCTTAAAACAATCCATCCCTGGAGACTTTAACCATATGACCCTCTCAGAGGTTGAAGAAGTGGCTGGAGGTCCAGGTTCAGGCCGGGTTAAAAGATAATTATTGATATTTTGTGTTAATTTTTATATAATATCTTAGTATTAGATATATTGATTTGATTTTTTAGGTTTGAAGGAGTGAAATTTATGAAGCAAAAGCCCAATCAATTAGTTAAATCTCTGGATAAAGCACTAAAGATTTTAGAACTGGTAGCAAAAAACAATAAGCCTTTAGGCGTTACTGAAATCAGCAGGGAGACTGATTTGAACAAGAGTACCGTATATCGTATTCTAGCGACCATGGAATATCGAGGTTATATCTCCCAGAACTCTCATAATGAAAAATATACCACCGGGATCAAACTTTTTGAACTGGGCAGCCAGGTGATAGGTGACCTGGATTTGCGGGAAGCAGTCAAACCTTATCTGGAAGAGTTGATGGATTTAACCGGTGAGACAGTTCATCTGGGGATACTAGATGATGGTGAAGTTATATATATTGAAAAGGTTGAAAGCCCTAAAACCATCCGGATGTATTCCAAAGTAGGCAAAAGAATATATGCTCACAGTACAAGTTTGGGCAAGGTATTACTTGCTTATTCCGGTGAAGAAAAAGTTGATGAAATAATCTCAGAAAAGGGTATGCCCCGTCAAGCTTCTAATACAATTACTGATCTCGATAACTATAAAATTCATCTTAGAAAAGTGAGGAAACAGGGTTATGCCATTGATGATGAAGAAAATGAAGAAGGTATTCGCTGTATTGCCGGACCTATTTTTGATCACAGAGGAAAGATAGCTGCTGCTTTCAGTATTTCCGGACCGGCAATTAGAATTACCAGGGCTAAAATCGAAGAATTCAGCAGTCTGGTTCAAAATTATTCTCTCAAAATGTCTCAGGCTATGGGGTATAATAATCAGGCAAATTCTGATTGACATTTAACGGCAAATTTGATATAGTTAATTAGCTCAAAACTTGAGTAAAATATCTCACCTTTTAAACTGGTCCGGTGAGGCCAGAAAAGGAATATATGCTTGTTTTG
>PWHA01000235.1 GCA_003554685.1 Halanaerobiaceae bacterium | reverse complement strand
TGCTGGAAGAAGAACTTGGGATAGGCGTTCAGGGAACAGTTCTGACCAGCTTTACCAGTGTCATCGAAGCCATGGGTACAGGCCGGGTTGACATCGGAATTTTCGGTCCCTTTGCCCTGGTTTTAGGAGAAGAGAGACATGATCTGGAGATTATCCTGAATTCCATCCGTTTTGGTGCCGATCACTATCTTGCTCAATTTTTTGTCCGGGAGGACAGCGGCATAGAATCTCTGGATGATTTACGCGGCAAATCTGTAGGCTGGGTTGATCCTGCTTCTACCGCCGGTTATCTCTTCCCCTATGTCCACCTGCTTGATCACGGCATAGACCCAGAAGACGATCTGGGAGAGCAGATCTTTACCGGCTCCCATGACGCTTCAGTAATTGCAGTCTACACCGGCGATGTCGACTTTGGAGTCAGCTTTGATGATGCCAGAGAAGATATAGAGGATGAGTATCCCGATGTTATGGATGTAGTAAAAGTTATTGAATACACTGCTGAAATTCCCAATGACGGAATAGCAGTTAGACGGGAACTTCATCCTGACCTGGTAGCCGATATTCAGCAGGCCTTTATCAACATTGGTGAGACTGAAGAGGGCGAAGAACTGCTTGAGACCCTTTACAATGTAACCGGATATGTCCCGGCCGGTTCGGAAAGATATGAAGTAGTTCGGAGAACCTTCCAAGAAATGCAGGAGTATGTAGACTTTTAAACAGAAACCTCGATAAATAACAGAAAATGCTTCAAATAATTCAATTGTTTAGGCAGGAAGCAATCTCATTCTGTAATAATAATCATTACAGCAAATATAGCATCAGTTAATAATGACAGTAAGTTTTAAGGGAGATAGCTTAACTGCTATCTCCCTTAAATATTATGTGCAGGGGGAGTGATGGTCATTATAGAATGTCAAGGACTGAGTGTAACCTATCCCGGTGGCGTTCAGGCTCTGAAAGAAGTTGATCTTAAAATCGGAGCTGGAGAATTTGTAATTGTGGTAGGTTTAAGCGGAGCCGGAAAATCCACTTTGCTGAGAACCATTAACCGGCTGGTTGATCCCACCGGAGGTAGAATAAAGGTTGATGGTAAAGTAATCAACGATCTATCAAAAAAGGAGTTGAAAGAATACCGCAGTCAGGTGGGAATGATTTTTCAAAATTTTAATCTGGTTAAGCGTTCCAGTGTGCTGCGCAATGTGCTGGCCGGGAGATTGAGGGTTGTCCCCACCTGGAGAACCCTGCTGGGATTATTCCCGCAGGAGGATGTGGAAGAAGCACTTTCCTGTTTGGATCGAGTGGGTATCAAAGAGAAAGCTAAGTCCCGGGCTGATGAGCTCTCTGGCGGTCAGCAGCAGAGAGTTGGCATAGCCAGAGCTCTGGCTCAGAATCCCAAGATACTGCTGGCCGATGAGCCGGTGGCTTCTCTGGATCCCCCAACCTCTCATGCTGTAATGAAGGATCTTAAAAGAATTAATGAGGAAGATGGAATAACCACAATTGTTAATCTGCACTTTATCGATCTGGCTAAAGAATACGGGGAAAAAATTGTTGGTCTCCGGGAAGGAGAGCTGGTCTATGAAGGTCTGGCCGATGAAATAACCGAAGAGGAATTTGAAGAAATTTATGGCCGCTCTATAACTGCTGAGGATCAGCTGGGCGCAGGTGGTGGAGGCCATGCCTGAGATATCTTCCCAGGAAAAACCTTCTCGCCTTGTTCTCTTAATGGGCAAAATCAAAGGGATTTTTGCTGTTGCCCTGGTAGCTGTTATTTATATCTGGAGTGCCCGCGGGGTTGACTTTAGCTTAATTGAAATTATCAGAGAGCTTCCCAGTTTTTTTAATCTGCTCTGGGATATGGTACCCCCTAACTGGGCATATTTTGTCAGGCTGATAGACCCTCTGCTGGAAACCTTTCAAACTGCCATTGCCGGAACAGTACTGGGTACTCTGCTGGCTGTTCCCCTGATACTTCTTGCTTCCAGCAATGTTAACCGCAATAAACCTCTCTACTATGTTTCTAAAGGTTTTATGAACCTGGCCCGGACCATAGATCCCATGCTCTATGCTGCTATTCTGGTTGCCGGGGTTGGTCTGGGAGCCTTTGCCGGCATGCTGGCTCTGACCTTTTTTTCCATGGCCATTAATGCCAAGCTGACCAGTGAAAGCCTGGAGGCCATTGATGATGGGCCTTTGGAAGCTCTGGAAGCCTGCGGGGGAAATAAACTGGAGATGATAAAATATGCGGTTGTACCGCAAATAATGCCCACCTTCGCCAGTTATACCCTTTTTGTTTTTGAAATTAATATCAGAGCCTCCACAGTGCTGGGGCTGGTAGGAGCCGGTGGTATCGGTGTTAATCTCAATACTTCACTCAATCTTTTCCGCTATCCCAATGCAGCCATGGTTCTTCTGACTACCTTTGTGATAGTGGTATTAATTGATCAGCTGAGCAATGTTTTAAGGGAGGAATTAGTTTGAAAGAACCTGGAAAATCACTGCGGCAGTATGAAAAAAAATCTATTATCTGGTATAT
>PWHA01000064.1 GCA_003554685.1 Halanaerobiaceae bacterium | reverse complement strand
GCTGATAATCTGGAATTTGAAATAGCAGCTCAGATCCGGGATGAGATTCAGGAACTGGAGCAGGAGCTGTCTCAGAGGTGAAATTAATGTCCCAGGATAAAATTATTGTTAAAGGTGCTGCAGAGCACAACCTTCAGAATATTGATGTGGAAATACCCCGGGGAGAGCTGGTGGTAATTACCGGCCTCAGCGGTTCCGGTAAAACCTCGCTGGCCTTTGATACCCTCTATGCTGAGGGTCAGCGCCGCTATGTGGAATCCCTGTCGGCCTATGCCCGGCAGTTTTTAGGCCAGATGGAAAAACCCCGGGTTGATTATATTGAGGGGCTTTCACCGGCGATTTCGATTGACCAGAAATCAACCAGCAGGAACCCCCGTTCAACTGTAGGAACCGTCACGGAAATTCATGATTATCTCCGACTGCTCTATGCCCGGATCGGTACACCTCACTGTCCGGAATGTGGTCAGGAGATTTCCTCCCAAACGGTAGATGAAATTGTCGACCAGGTTCTGGAGCTGGCCGAGGGCAGTAAAATTCAGGTGCTGGCTCCGGTTGTTTCTGGCAGGAAGGGCGAGCACCGTAAAGTACTGACCCGGGCCCGACGGGATGGCTATGTAAGGGCCAGGGTTGATGGCGAGGTTTTACTGTTGGATGAGGAAATAGAGCTGGAAAAAAATTATAAACATGATATTGAGATTGTGGTTGACCGGCTGATTATCAAAGAAGGTATCAGGCGCAGGTTGACAGATTCCATCGAAACATCCCTCAGTGAGGCTGACGGTCTGGTGATGATCGATGTGCTGGGGGCTGAGGAGATTAAATTCAGCGAAAAATTTGCCTGTCCTGACTGCGGAATCAGCCTGGAAGAGTTATCTCCCAGGATGTTTTCCTTTAACAGTCCCTATGGAGCCTGTGATAACTGTGAGGGTCTGGGTATCAAAAAGGAATTTGATCCCGACCTGCTGCTGGATAAAAAGAAATCGATCTCCGACGGAGGAATTCTGCCCTGGAGCAGCTCTTCCAGCCGCTACTATCCCCAGCTTTTATCAGCCCTGGCCGAGGAATATGGTTTTTCTCTCGATACCCCAATCGGTGAACTTTCGGAAGAGATCCAGGAGGTGCTGCTCTATGGGTCCGGGAGAAAGCTGAGCTTTCCTTATACCAACAGATATGGCAAAACCAGACAGCATAATACCAGCTTCAAGGGAATTACCGGATACCTCAAGGAGAGAATCAATAATTCGAGTTCTCCCGGTTCTCACCGCCGGCTGGATAAATATATGAGTGAAAGGCCCTGCCAGGCCTGCGGCGGTCAGCGTTTGAAGCCTGTGGTTCTAGCCGTGACCATCGGTGACAAATCAATTGCGGAGTTCAGCGCCCTTTCCATTGGAGAGTCCCTTGATTTTCTGGCCGAAGTCAGAGAAAGCCTGGATTCTCGCTCTCTGAAAATTGGCGAAGAGATTATCAAGGAGATCAAAAACCGGCTGACCTTTCTCTGTGATGTGGGGCTGGATTATCTGACTCTGGAGCGTTCTGCTGCCACCCTTTCAGGAGGAGAAGCCCAGCGGATCAGGCTGGCCACCCAGATAGGCTCGGGTCTGGTGGGCGTTATGTATATTCTCGATGAACCCAGCATTGGTCTGCATCAGCGGGATAATAACCGGCTGCTGAACACCCTCGAGCATATCAGGGATCTGGGCAATACGGTTATTGTTGTGGAGCATGATGAGGAAACTATTCGTTCGGCTGATCATATCATCGATATGGGTCCCGGCGCCGGTAAGCAGGGCGGTAAAATTGTGGCCAGCGGCAGCCTCAATGATATTCTTTCTGCTACGGAATCTCTGACCGGGAAGTTTTTGCGCCGGGAGGAAAAGATCCCGATTCCCGAAGAGAGAGTTTCCCCCGGAGACAGGGACCTGACTATCAGGGGAGCCCGCCAGCACAACCTGAAAGATATCGATGTCAGCATCCCCCTGGGCACCTTTACCTGCATAACTGGGGTCTCCGGCTCGGGCAAGAGCACCCTGATTAACTATGTCCTCAAGCGCAGATTGATGAAGGAAATCTACAGCTCCACCGAACGCCCGGGAGACCACGATGAAATCGAAGGGATGGATCAGCTGGATAAGGTGATCAATATTGATCAGTCCCCTATCGGCAGGACCCCCCGTTCCAATCCGGCAACCTATACCAAGGTTTTTAATTATATCAGGAAAATTTTTGCCGACCTGCCCGAGGCCCGGGAGCGGGGCTATAAAAAAGGACGTTTCAGCTTCAATGTCAAGGGCGGCCGCTGTGAGGCCTGCAAGGGACAGGGGGTCAATGAGATCGAGATGCACTTTCTTCCCGATGTTCATGTTACCTGCGAGGTTTGCGGGGGCAAACGCTATAATAGAGAGACCCTGGAGATTAAGTATAAGGGGGAAAATATTGCCGATGTTCTTGATATGACGGTGGATGAAGCTCTTGAGTTTTTCAGCAAAGTCCCCGCTCTGGAGCGGCGCCTGCAGACCCTCCAGGATGTGGGGCTGGGCTATAT
>PWHA01000129.1 GCA_003554685.1 Halanaerobiaceae bacterium | reverse complement strand
CGCCTCTTTCCTTTCAAAAAGAGTAGCCTTTTCGGATAAGGTGGCAAAAACTTCTTAGTTCTAATGTACCATATTTATCTATTTTAAACAAGTTTGCTTTAGTATCTTTACTAGGTCAAAAGTCGCAATTTCTTAAAAAACAGGAATAATTCAGCATATTATCATCTGTTCCAGCGTAAAAAAATATTTTTCTTCATTTATCTGTCTGATTAAAATAAATGTAAAAAAATTGTAGTAATCAGGAATATCTAGCAAATGCATCTAGACATTAGTGAACCATTGTGATAAAATAAATTTACCCTGGATAATATTTTGAAAATTATAATAAGGAGGAATAATTCTATGAAAACTCTGACTCCCGGGAAATTTGTTGAGGAAGTTCTTAACTCAAAAAAGCCGGTGGTTGTCAACTACTGGAGCGATGATTGCGTTAGCTGTAAACATTTGATATCAGAAATGGACCAGTTAAAGGTTAAATATAAAGATCAGATTAAATTTGCCCGTTTGAATCTATCAGGGGAATTAACCTACAATACCGAAAGTTCCCGCCTGGCTCTAAATCAGGGAGTCAGACGTCTTCCGGCTGTAGCAATTTACAAATTTGGAGAAAAGAAAGAACTGCTAAGCGGCAGTGGACTTGATATCAATCAGGTTAAGAATGCCGTGGAAAAATATGTTTAACGCAATTAATACAAATATAATATTATAGAATGATGGGGAGCCTGACAGCTCCCCATCTTTACGTTCTCTATATTATTATATCTTTTTAATTTTGAGTTTTAATTTCTTTGCTTTTCTCGATCAGTTTAAGCTACCTCCAAAATTAACTTAAACCTCGAGGTGTATACTCAGTATGCAGCAGCTTATGAGCCTTATGGCTGCCAGGTTTTCCCAAATATTCTTCATATAATTTTTGCACCATGGGATTATCGTGGGACTGCCTTAACTTTTTGCTGCTGTCGATGCTGTAAATACCATCCATTCGACGCTGCAGAGTTTCTGTAGAGGTTAATTCAGCCGAGATGGGCTGGCCTCCACCACCAATACAGCCTCCGGGACAGGCCATAAACTCTACAAAATGAAACTCTTCACCGTCTGCAATCATTTCCATCATATTTTTAGCATTGTTGAGGCCGTGAGCAACTCCTACTTTCAGGGTAAGATCCTCATTAATTGGAACTTCTGCTTTCTTTAAACCTTTCAGTCCCCGAACAGGATTAATGTCAATGTCCTCCAGTTCTTCACCGGTAATTAGATAATAAGCAGACCTTAAAGCAGCTTCCATAACTCCACCGCTGGAGCCAAAAATAGCTCCTGCTCCGGTAGAAACACCCATCAGATTATCATATTCTTCTGATTCCAGATTACAGATATTAATTCCCGCAGCTTTAATCATCATAGCTGCTTCTCTGGTTGTCAGAACATAGTCAACATCATCAGCCATCTCCTGCCGCCTGGACTCGAATTTTTTGGCCGTACAGGGCATGACAGATACAACCACAAGATCTTCGGGGTCCACTCCCATTGTTTCGGCATAATAGGTTTTGGCCAGGGCACCAAACATCTGCTGGGGGGATTTGGCTGATGATAGATTATTAAGATGCTCCGGATAGAAGTGCTCGATGAACTTTATCCAGCCCGGACTGCAGGAAGTTAAGACCGGGAGATTCTCATTATTTTTCACCCGCTCAACAACTTCGGTACCTTCTTCCATTATTGTCAGGTCAGCTGTAAAGTTGGTATCAAAAACTCCATCGAAACCCAGACGACGCAAGGCAGCCACCATCTGCCCGGTTGCTACAGTTCCTGGTTCAGCACCAAAGGGTTCAGCAATAGCCACCCTAACAGCTGGAGCAGTTTGCACAATTACATGCTTTTCCTCATCATAGAGAGCATCCCAGACACCATCCATATGATAAACTTCATGAAGAGCCCCGGTGGGGCAGGAAATGATGCACTGACCGCAGTTGGTACACTCTACATTGCCCATGCCCTTATCCTGAAAGGTAGTAACAGTGGTTTCCGGTCCCCGGGCGGAATTGGCAAAAATTCCAATTCCCTGAACTTCCTCGCATTTCCGGATACAGCGATCACAGGTAATGCATTTATTGGGTTCTCTTACCACACTGTAGCTGGACAGATCTTTATCCAGCCCCCGATAAATAGGACTTAACCTCATCCGGTTGATTCCGATATCCTCTGCCACATTTCTCAGCTCACAGCTGGCCTGCCGGGTACAGGTCAAACAGTTCAATTCACAGCTGATATCATGGGAAGCGATAATCAACTCGAAGAGAGTCTGTCTGACATCTCTTACCCGGGGAGAATGGGTTTTTACCTCCATTCCATTTTCTGCTTCTGTAGCACAGGCCGGCATCAGCTGCCTTCTTTCATTAACTTCCACCACACAGAGGCGGCAGCCTCCATAAATTGAAAGATTCTCCTCATAACAAAGAGTGGGAATATTTATATGAACCTGACGGGCAGCTTCCAGCAGAGTTGTTCCCTTTTCCACTTCTACCGGAGTATTATCTATTGTCAGCT
>PWHA01000277.1 GCA_003554685.1 Halanaerobiaceae bacterium | reverse complement strand
CCAGAGTGGTAGGAAAATCCTCAAAGAAGGTGCGGAAGAGAAAGACACCGAAGGATCCGATCAGGGCTGAAGGTACAATCAAAGGAAGATAGGTGTTGTACCAGCCCAGATTCAGCATCAGGAGGAATTCCGGGATGATGGTATTCTCCTGGGGCATCATCATGGTGGCCAGTACCAGGGCGAAGAGAAACTACTTCCCGGGAAACTTCATCCGAGCAAAAGCAAAGCCTCCCAGACTGCAGGTGAATATCTGCCCCAGGGTTGCCAGCCCGGCAACCAGAGTGGAGTTTAAAAGAAATCTGATGAAATTATAATCCTGGAGGACTGCCACATAGTTATCCCACATCCCGGGTTCGAATAAATTGTCGGGTATGAACTGGGGAGTTAAAGAAAACACCTCTCCATGGGATTTAAAGGAGGTAGACAGCATCCAGAGAAAGGGAAAAATTGTGGTAAAGGAAACCAGTAAAAATATTGATATAACCAGGATCTTTTTGGGGTTAAATAATTTTTTCAAGATCCTTACCTCCTTACAGCTATAGGTTTAAGGCTACAATTTATCGGCAGTAACCCAGTGTTTTTTGGCTTTAAAGTTGATGTAGGATACCACTGCCACAATCACAAAGAGAATAGTCGCCAGGGCTGAGGCATAGCCCATTCGGAAATGCATAAATCCGTTGGTATAAATATGGAAGATCAAAGTTGAAGAAGCATAATTGGGACCGCCCTGGGTCATGGCAAAAGTGATATCAAAGGTTTTTAAGGACATAATCAACGAAATTATCAGAACAAAAAAGGTTGTCGGGGAAAGCAGAGGCAGGGTGATGTGCTTGAACATCTGCCAGCGGCTGCCGCCGTCCACCAGCGCTGCTTCGTAGTAAACCGGCGGAATATTCTGGAGACCAGCCAGAAAAATAATCATATAATAGCCTGCCATCTTCCAGATGTAAACCCCCACCAGGGCAAATATTACCAGACTTTCCCTGCCCAGGAAGTTGGGCATATTTAAACCGGTCAGTGAATTTAAAACACTTTGAATTATACCAAAGCGGGGGCTCAGCATCCAGCTCCAGACAACTGCCACTGCCACTGTGGAAGAGACAACCGGCAGATAAAATAAACCCCGGAAAAAGGTAATACCCCTCATTTTTCTATTGATCAGCAGAGCCAGAGCCAGCCCAAAAATCATTACCCCGGGTATAAAGATTCCGCTGAAAATTAAAGTGTTTCTAAAGACACGCCAGAATATATCGGAGTTAAACATGTGCAGATAATTCCCCAGACCTACCCACTCCGGTGGGCTGAAAATTCTCCAGCGGGTCAGGCTGACAAAGAAGACAGCAATGATCGGCCCCAGCCTGAAAATTATCAGACCCAGGATAGTAGGCAAGAGGAAAAGCCAGGGTACATGCTTTTTATACCGCATCGAACCACCTCAGTTGACTAGGATAAAAATAGATAAATCGGATAGATAATGCCGGAAAAAATGAAGATCTAATGCAGCGCCAGTAATTATGAGGACAATAATAATTCAAAAATACAGAGAAAGTAATTACAGAGAAATTAATTAAAACTGCCGGAATTTTCACAGAAGAGAGACAGAGCACACAAAGATGCTGGCACGTAAGACAAATTCCTGGCTGCTTTTGCGAAATTATTTCTCTGGTCATAACAGTCATTTTTCTTTATCTCTTAACAAAAACAGGTGTAAGCTTTTTGAAAGCTTCATATTTCACAAAAATGTAGAAATCTCTAAAGAATTTATAAATATTGCTGAGGTCCTTTTCTTAAATACCTAAGAGGATTTATGAAGCAACTCTTATATGTCCAGGTATATACATTCAGGTATATGTCCAGGCACCGGGAGAGTGGCTTTTAGAATTAATTAAATGACGATTTCTAAAGGCTTCATCTTTAATTAGTGATGATTTCTAGAGGTTCTTAATATTTAATAGTGACGAACTATTGCAGAGCTTTTATATATAAAATATATTATCATATATTTTTCAATGATGATTTATCAAAAACCATTAATACATATGTTTAGCTATATTTTACAAAAATATCAATTGGTTTTATCAAAGATTTACTTTAGATTTAGGAGAGTACTGATTATTTTAATTAAAATTTATAAGAAGTTGATTATTAATTTCAATGAACTGCAAAAAGTCCCGGGTAATCAAATAAACAAAGACCGTGAGAAATATCAAATGACTGCAGCTGGTATAAAACCCGGGGAAGGGCGGAAAGGCCAAAGACAGCTTCTAAACCAATCTTTAAGCTGGTAGACTGAGCCGGTTCATCGATCAGTCATCAAAGATTTGTCTGGTTTATGCTGGCAAATGATCCAGTGCTTGTACCGCTGCATGAGCAGGTAATTGAACCGGCCGCCCTTTCCCCGGAGATTTTTATCTTTCCTTATATCTCAAACCTGAGTCCTTGTAGCTCAAGCCTGAGTCCCTGTATCTCAAACCTGAGTCCTTGTATCTCAAGCCTGAGTCCCTGTATCTCAAGCCTGAGTCCCTGTATCTCAAACCTGAGTCCTT
>PWHA01000062.1 GCA_003554685.1 Halanaerobiaceae bacterium | reverse complement strand
TCTAACCTGAGTAGGAATACCTTCATCACTATAGACTGGATCAAAATGGGACCCAGCATCCAGAACGCTTAGATTTTCCCGGGTGGTGTTTTTCACCAGTCCCTTGCCGTTGGTTGTCCTTTCTAGATTTTCATTATGAATTACTACAGGTATGCCATCTGAAGATAATTGCACATCAAATTCAACCCCATCAGCACCGGACTCAACTGCCTCTTGAAAACTGGCTAAAGTATTCTCAGGTCTTTCACCGGAAAACCCTCTGTGTGCCATAATTAAAACTTTTCTGTCCAAAATAATAACCACCTTTTAAATATCTGCAAATTTATATCTAATAAAAAGCAATCACTTAAACCACAGTTCCTTTTTTCCAGTAGAAATTGCAAATACTCCTTTCGCTATCAGATTATCTATTTCTTCTTTTGTCCTGATCAATCCCCCGGCAATTACTGGACATTTAATCTCATCATTAAGTCTATCAAGAAAATAGTGGGCTGCTATACCTGGCAAAACTTCCAGAGCTGTTGGTTTGTTATTGGCCAGCATGTTCTTTCCGGTTTTTAAAGCATCGGAATCGAGCAAAAATAAACGCTGTATCCCAATTAAATCTTCTTTAATAGCTTCCTGAACCAGCTGACCTTTAGTAGAAATTATCCCATCACATAATTCATTTATGGCTAAAAATTGAACTGCTTGAATATCTCGAGCAAAACCTCTTACCAGATCAAGATGAATAAAAATTAGCTTGTCACTTTCTTTTATCTTTGAGACCATGTTATCAAGATTAAGAATGCTGCCCCCCATTACAACAATTGCAATAACATCACTTTTAATTGCCTGGTGCAAATCTTCTTCATTTCTTATACTTGCAATTACCGGATGCTCTTTAAAATATTTCTTCAAATGCCGCATTTATTTCTGCTCCTCTCTAAAATAAATATATTTTAATCACTTTTGAATTAAAGAAAATATTAGTTAAATTCATGATCTAAATATACATATTCTTATTAATGCTTCAATATAACTGACTCCTTCACCTGCCTGCAGGCCAAAATCATTTATAAAAATATTTTTTGTTTTTGGTTGACATGACACTTAATTATAATTATAATTATATAAAACATATTAAATCTAATGACAGGTCATAGACTTGAGACAGACCTTATCCCGGAGCAAACGAAATTTTGCCCTGGATAGGTCTTTTTTATTTTTCAGCTTCATATTTCGAGCACCAAATAGGTTCAATCACCTACATAATTTTATAATTATCATATGGGGGGCCTACAAAAGTTTATGCTAATAAATAATTTCATCGCATTTATTTTCGATCTTGATGGAACAATATATCTGGGAGATAAATTGATAAAGGGGGCCAGCCAGGTAATCAGTGAGATTAAAAATCGGAATAAACCCTATGTTTTTCTCACCAATAAACCCCTGGCCTCCAGAGAAGATTACGCCCGCAAACTCTCTGAGTTAGGAATACAGGCCTCTGCCGACAATATAATCACTTCTTCCTTTGTCACAGCTCGGTATCTCAAAAAAAATTCACCTGGAGCTAGCTGTTATGTTGTAGGGGAAAGGGCTCTCAAGGAAGAATTAACCAATGCCGGGTTACAAGTAAAAGAGCAAACAGACAGCATAGATTATTTGATTGTCTCCTTTGACCGGAATTTTCATTATGATAAATTGAATGATGCTCTGCAGATTCTTAAAAGGGGAGCGAAGTTCATTGCTACCAATCCAGATCGCACCTGTCCTGTTGAAAATGGGGAGATACCAGATGCAGCAGGAATGATCGGTGCCATTGAAGGTGTTACTGGAAAAAAGGTTGAAAAGATTCTGGGAAAACCCTCCCGGGAAATTGTAGAAACAGCATTAAAGCAAATGGGGTCACCAGACCCACAAAAATCTTTGATGATAGGAGATCGGCTGGAAACTGATATAATTATGGGTAAAGAAAATAATCTTCGAACAGCTCTGGTTCTTTCAGGTGTCACTGATAGAAAAGCTCTGCATAATTCTGAGATAAAACCGGATATTGTTCTTGAGACAATTTTAGGCTTGATAGATGCTGCTTATGTAGTCTGAGGAAACCCTAAAGCAGAAATTGAAAGCAGTTACCATATAAAAAATGATATTTTTTGGAAATACCAGGAGGGAAAGCAGATATGGCCAAACTCTTTGCAGAATTTGACCGGATTGAAGAGAATATGCAGCAGTTAATCACAGCAGTGGGGGAATGTCTGGAAAAATCGCTGGAATCTGTCTGCAAATATCTCGCTGAAGGTGAAACTGAAGAGGTTAAGAGATTGACCGAAACCGTACACAAGAAAGAAAGCGAGGCCGATGATTACCGCCGGAAAATAATCCAGAATACTCTCAAGGGAAAGCTGATGCCTCATACCAGAAGTGATATGCTGCAGCTGGTGGAATCAATCGATGATATTGCCGATGCTGCCCAGGATATTCTTGACAGCATCATATTTCTGGGCTTGAAATTTGATCACCTGGACCGGGAGCAGATTAAAGAGATGCAGGAGCTGCTGCT
>PWHA01000245.1 GCA_003554685.1 Halanaerobiaceae bacterium | reverse complement strand
TGATAGCCGATGAACCTACCACTGCTCTGGATGTTTCAATCCAGGCCCAGTTCATTCAGGTGCTCAAGGATCTCCAGCAGCAGATTGACATAACCATCCTTTATATAACTCACGACCTGGCGGTTATCAGCGAAATCTGTGACCGGGTTTCGGTAATGTATGCCGGGCGGATTGTGGAAAATGTCCCGATGGAAGGACTTTTCAACAATCCCGTCCATCCCTACAGCAAGCTACTGGTCAGCTCAGTACTGGGACCGAATACCGACATTGCTAGCCTAACTGAAATTCCAGGCTCGGTTCCCCGGCTGATCAACCCTCCTCCGGGCTGCCGCTTTCATCCCCGCTGCCGGCTGGATCGGCCTGAATGTCGGGAGAAACCGCCTGAACTTCGTCAGGTAGCTCCCGATCATCAGGTGGCCTGCTTTAAGGAGGAGGAAAAATGAGAGATTCGACAGTAAATTCTGAGTTAGAATCTGCGGCAGCTGTCCTGCAGGCAGAAAATCAGGAGAAGCCTGAAATAATTCTGCAGGCCGAAAATGTCGGCAAGGTTTTTCCCGGCAAGGAAGGTGATGTTCGGGCTGTCGATAGTGTTGACCTGGAACTGAGAGCAGGAGAGATTTTTGGCCTGGTGGGAGAGTCTGGCTGCGGTAAATCAACCCTTTCCCGGCTGCTGCTGAGACTGCTGGACTGCAGTTCTGGCAGGATCACCTATCACGGTGAGGACATAACCAGTCTGCCCCGTCCGCAATTGCAGGGTCTAAGACGCAAAATGAGCCTGGTGTTTCAGGATCCCAACACCTCCTTAAATCCCAGGATGACCATCTATGATAACCTGGCCCGGCCCTTCAAAATCCATAATCTGGCCCGGGGTCGCGAGGAGATAACAGTAGAGATTGTTCGCCTGCTGAAAAGCATGGGTCTGCAGGCCGAGCACATGATCCGCTATCCCCATGAACTCTCCGGCGGTCAGAAGCAGCGGGTGGTTGTGGCCAGGGCTCTTGCCGTCGATCCCGAGATAATCTTTCTGGACGAGCCCACTTCCGCCCTGGATGTTTCTGTTCAGGCCAAGATTCTCAGGCTGCTGGCCCGAATCAAGCAGGAAAAGGACCTGACCTATTTCTTTATCTCCCATGATATCAACCTGATCCGGGTAATTTCTGATCGGATTGGAGTGATGTATTTAGGTAAAATAGTAGAATTAGGAGAGGTAGGTGATATATTTTCTGAACCCTATCACCCCTATACCAGGGGATTATTCAGTTCAGTTCCAGAACCTCGACCGGAGCGCAAAATTGAGACAGTCTTAATGGGAGAGGTTCCCAGCCCGGTCGACCCGCCCGAGGGCTGCTATTTTCATCCCCGCTGTCCGGAAGTAATGTCTGTCTGCAGGTCAAAAAGCCCTGAATTTACCATACGGCAGGGAAGAAGAACAGCCTGCCATCTTTTCGAGAAAGATTGATTTTGATTAACATGGCTATTAAATCTATTCAGTATTATAATAATTTAACCACATATAGTACCTGAAATAATCCTAAACGAATCGCAGATTCTTGACCTGATCAGATATCTGATTTCATTTCATAAAATCTGCCTTACAAATTGAACAGTAAACCGCCGTGCTCCCTAGGAGTACAAGATTAAATGAAAATTTTTCTGCTAATTTTCAAAGCAAAATTTCTGTTTCCTGAACTGACTTAATAGCCACATTGATTAATAATTGACGAATATTGATTTAAAATGATTAAAATTTGACAAATATTGATTAAAAAAACAAGGAGGGTTTACTTTGAAAAAGTTTGGTATAATTACACTGATTATCCTGCTGGCAGCCGGCCTGGCTCTGACTGCAGGAACTGGAGCACTGGCCCGGGATACCGTCCGTATCGCTATTCAGACCGAGCCTTCAAGGCTCAATCCGGTCACCAGAGAGGACACTGAAGCAGGTATGGTCTTAAGCATGATCCACGATCCCCTGGTTGAACTTGATTCCCAGGGTAACTACGTCTCAGAAGGCGCTCTGGCAGAAAGTTTTGAGGTTTCCGAGGATGGAACAGTTTACACCTTCAGGATCAGAGAGGGAGTCACCTTTCACAATGGAGACAAGCTGACGGCAGAGGATGTTAAGTTTTCCTACGAACAGTACAGGGATGAAGAAATGGGCTCACCCCATCACAGCTATTATCAGGGAATTGAAGAACTGGAACTGGTGGATGAATATACTTTAAGAGTCCATCTTTCCAGTCCCGATGTAGCCTTCTTAACGATGGCCAGACTAAGAGGCCACGTTATGCCCAAAAATTATATTGAAGAAGTTGGCTGGGAAGAATTCGAAAGAAATCCGGTGGGAAGCGGTCCCTATAAGTTTGTTTACCACCATTCCGGTTCCTATATCGAGCTGGAAAGATTTGATGATTACTGGCACCATGTAGCCGAGATTCCCAATCTGGAATATCGCTTCTATCCTGAAATCAGCACAGCAGTTATGGCTCTGGAAGCCAAACAGATTGACTTTATTGCTGAGCTTCCCGCTGATGAATACAACAGCCTGC
>PWHA01000041.1 GCA_003554685.1 Halanaerobiaceae bacterium | reverse complement strand
CCTCGGTATATCTGCCCTGTCCATAAGCTGTTTGATACTTAATAGAGTGCCAGCCTATCCCCCATTCATCGGTATAATCCCCCGGTTCCTGATAATAGGAATTGGCCCAGCCTTCCGAGGTGACCAGAAGGTCCTGGCCCAGAGCTGTTTCCAGCTGATAAAGATTGCCGCCTACATGAGGGTTATGAGTTTCTGAGCCATCAATTAGATTTAAATCTTTTTTTAGCCGCCGGGCAAATTCCGGGGTGAAGCTGACAAAAAAAGGACATCTATCAGGCTTTTGATGGGAAAGAGCTGCTTCTACTCGCTCTCTTGGTTTCATTTTAATCACCTGCCTGCAGGTTAATGATTGGTGCAAAATTTATGGAATATTATTTTTTTGCCTGGAAATTGAGTGATAAAAGCACTAAATTCGGATTGACCGGAGTGATAATGGCCTTTTCCGGAGCGGCAAATCTTATTATTATATCAGGCTTCCCTCTGTTTGGCGATCTGGACATTGACAATGACAGCAATCACAATCACCAGTCCGATCATGGCCCGCTGCCAGTAAGCTCCTGTTCCCATCAGTACCAGGCCATTTCTAACTACGCCGATAATTGAAGCTCCCAGGAAGGCTCCCAGAATAGTTCCTGCCCCTCCAAAAAGGTTGGTTCCTCCAACTACACTGGCTGCTATAACCATCAATTCAAAACCTTCCCCCTGGGTTGGAGAGATAGAGCCTAAATATCCCAGAGAGGTTAAGGCAGAAATGGTGGCTGCCCCTGCAGTTAGGATAAATCCGATAATTTTAACTCTGTCAGTGTCAATACCTGAAAGCTCCGCTGCCTCTCTGTTGCCCCCGG
The DNA here is from genome assembly GCA_003554685.1 of Halanaerobiaceae bacterium. GTDB lineage: Bacteria > Bacillota > Halanaerobiia > Halanaerobiales > Halarsenatibacteraceae > T1SED10-84. The sequence continues at coordinate 1,704 of PWHA01000041.1, read as the reverse complement.
TGGCATAAACCTTATAGCCAAATTTCGATTTTTGTAAGATAATATACCCTATTATTGCAATTATCACAAACCAGACAGCCTGCATAGGTATTATCCAGACCCTGCCTCCAAAAACTCTGTAGAAACTTGATTCGGGCAGTCCTGAAATCGGCCAGCCATCAGAAAGGACAAGCGCAAATCCGCGAAAAAGCATCATTGTACCAAGAGTTACAATAAAAGATGGAATCCCAAATTTTACAGTGATTAAGCCATTGATAATCCCTATAACAACCGCTACACCCAGACATATCAGGGCTGCAATCCAGATATTTATCCCAAAATCTCTGACCAGCAGTCCTGCAATAACAGCATTTAAAGCATAAATCGAACCAACAGATAAATCAAATTCCTGAGAAGTTATCAGGATTGTCATTCCTATTGCCATAATTCCTATTGTTGAAGTCTGTCTTAAAACACCGAAAAAATTTCTAACAGTAAAAAATCTCCCTGTCATAATACCAAAAAAAGCTGATAATAAAAGTAAGGCAATAAAAATACCAAATTCCGGTTTGGTAGCCAGCTGCTTCAGTCTGGAAACTTGCTCCTGACTTGTATCTTTTGCATCCAAGCTCTGTTCTGAAGTAGAATTAGACATTGCTTTTTCCTCCCTGGCATTAAGTTGTAAATCATCTGCTTGTTAAAGGTATAAAATATTATAATTCAGCAACAGCAGAATTCATAATTTTCTCTTCAGTTGCTTCTTCATGGGTAAATTCTCCGGTAATTTTCCCTTCGCTGAAAACAAGCAGCCTATCAGCAATATTCATTACCTCAAGCATTTCTGAAGAAATTAATATAATTGAATAACCTTCCCGGGCTAATTCCATGATTAATTTGCGGATTTCAGTTTTGGTGCCAACATCAATACCGCGGGTGGGCTCATCCAGTATTAATATTTTAGGCTGGGAGGAAAGCCAGCGGGAAAGCAGAACCTTCTGTTGATTTCCTCCGCTTAATTCTGAGATATTCTGGTCTATGGAACGCAGTTTGATATCCAGCTTATTTTTATATTCGTCAGCCAGCCGTTCAATTTTTTTCTTCTGAACAAGGCCAAATTTTGATAAATCATCAAGCTCTAGAATGCCAAGATTACTTTTAATATTAAAATTAAAAAATAACCCCAGACCCTGACGTTCTTCTGTCAGATAGCCTATACCTTTGTTAATAGCATCTGAAGGTGACTTTATCTCAACTTTTTGACCTTCAACATAAATTTCTCCACTATCTTTTTCCTCAAAACCAATTATTGATTTAATTGTTTCGGTCCTGCCAGAACCACGCAGACCAGCAAAGCCTAAAATTTCACCTTTTTTTAGTGTAAAACTGATATTTTTTAGCCCTAATTTTTCTGAATTTAAATTTTTAACCTCAAGAATAACATCATTTGTAATGGTATCATTCTCAATTTTATCAATATACTTTACATCCCGACCTACCATCATTTTGATCATTTTCTGCTGGCTAGATTCTTCTTTGCTCAGCTTACCAACAAATTCCCCATCTTTTAAAACACATATTTCCCGGGCGACTTTAATAACTTCTTCCAGGCGATGGCTGATAAAAATAAAAGTTATGCCCTCTTTTTCTAAAGTTTCAATAACTTTATATAACACGCTAACTTCAGCCGGGGAGAGTGCAGAGGTTGGCTCATCCATAATTATCAGT
>PWHA01000050.1 GCA_003554685.1 Halanaerobiaceae bacterium | reverse complement strand
AGGGGTAAGGGAGCACCGGAAACCGCTCTGCTCAGCCTGTCTCTTCTCATTTTATCTCACCATATTTATATTATTCTCCTTCGAGGACAATTTTCCTGCTTGGGGTGGGAGATTGGATTTGGGATTTTTAAGAAAATCAATTATTTAAAACATCTAGCTTTAGAGAATTAATCCATTTAAGACCGAATTTATTATTTAATTCCGGAATTGAAATTATATTTTCTTAATTTAAGGAAGTTATTTTGCTACCTGCTAACAAGAAAGTTCTAAAATTTAGTCTGTATCTTCATTTTCTTCCTCAATAAAAATAGGTGGTGTAACCAGTAAGAAATCATCATCAGCGTTAGTAATATTACTAATTAATAAAGAAGCTTTTCTTGTAATTCGACCAACTTCCAAAATTTCTTCATCAGACATTTTAAATTTAAAATTAACTTCGTATAAATCTATGCCTGGTTTTTCATTAAGGTTAATTAAAGACATGCAAATTCCTCCGTTTCTCTGAAATCGTCTCATTTTTTCCCTTGAAAGAAATTAAATTGGTATCTGTCTCATTTCATAAATATTATTGATATTTTATCCTTATTCTATTATAATTAAAAAAGCAAGTATATAGTTTAAAAAAATCATGAATGGTTACATCTTTAAGAACAGAATATCCTTAGAGTATCCTTTGCACTTCATGTCATTACAAAAAGCCTCCCCAGCAATTTTGTCATCGGGGGGACTTTTTAATATCTGCCTATATGGCTGGGAAATCAGTCTTATGATTTTTGTGTTCTTTTGCAACTCTCAAGGTTGTTGAAGTTTGCATGGAACTGACTGAAAATAATCCTGTAATTCACATTATTTATCAATTATTTTAATAGCCTTTGTCAATAACTAAGATAACTGGGGGATTACCATGTTATTAGATAACACGCGGCTTCAAAGAGACATTGCTGAATTGAAAGAAAATCTGGAAAAAGGCCAGATAGATAAGGCTGTTAAACTAGCAGAAAGTCTTTCCAACCGCCGGCTGGTTGATATAATTGTGTCCGCACCGGAAGAAACGGTAATCCCCTTTCTCAAGGGGCTGAGATGGCAGCGGGCAGCCCGGGTAGCGGCCTGGCTCCCGGAAGAGCTGACCCTGGATTTGATGGAAAATCTTACACCGGCCGAACAGCAGGAATTCATCAGCAGGCTTGACAGTGATGAACTTACTGACCTGCTGGATCATCTTCCAGAAGAAGAGCGTCAGAAATACATTGGTCTTTTTCTGCCCGATCAACAGGAGGAGGTAAAGCAGCTCGCTGAATATGTTCCTGATTCTGTGGGTGGACACATGGAAAAGGAGTATCTCACCATTCACCAGGATCAAACAGCCCGGGATGCCCTGGAAAAGATGCGGCAGGCCCGGCAGCAGCAAATTGACAACATCGGCTATATCTATGTCATTGATGAATCAGGCGGGCTTAAGGGAGTGGCCTCCAGCCAGATGCTGGCCTTTGCTGACAGAGATGCAGCCATGAAGGACTTCATGATAACCCGCTTACAGGTAGCCCGGGTGGATGAAGAAGCTGTGGAAGCCGCCCGGGTACTGCGCTACCGCCGTTATAAGATGCTGCCGGTGCTGGATAAAGAGGACAGATTGGTGGGAGTTTTAACCCTGGACACCGCCATCGACCTCCTGGCCGAAGAAATGACCGGCGATTTCGTTTCCTTTGCCGGCACCTCCGAGGAGGAGAGCTTCTTTACCAGCCCCCGGAAGGCCATTAAAATGCGCCTGCCCTGGATGGTCGGTAATATTTTTCTCAATCTGGGGGCAGTGGCGGTCATCAGCAGCTTTGAAGATACCATTGCTCAGATCGCTATTCTGGCAGCCTTTCTGCCTATGATCACCGACATGGGTGGCAATGTCGGCATCCAGGCGCTCTCGGTTTCCATCCGCAGCATGGCTCTGGGAGAGGTCCAGCCCGGCGAGGTTGCCATAGAACTGAAAAAAGAAGCACTGATCGGCCTCTTCAATGGCGCGGTGCTGGGAGGCCTTTTTGCCCTGCTGGCTTTTCTGCTGGAAAGAAATCCCCTGATCGGCCTGGTAGCCGGGATAGCTCTGGGCATCAATGTCCTGGTTGCCGGCATTGTCGGCGGTACCCTGCCCTTTATCATAAAAAAATTAGGCAGGGACCCGGCCATGATGACCGGACCCTTTTTAACCACCATCACCGATATAACCGGGGTCTCAATCTATCTTGGCCTCAGCGCCCTGCTGCTGCTGCAAATTCTGGGTTAAGACATTAATTTTATCTCCCTGTTTGCAGTATTATTAGCAGCCCAAATTAAATTTAACTTGATAATATGAAGTTTTTTTATGTCTTATTTTGACTATTAATGGGCACGAGTGGTCACCTTGAAAATATGCTGTAATATTTTCATCTATTGTTGTGCTACGAAAGGGGCATGAGGATTTAACATGAAAAATAGCAGGTAAATTTTTCATATCCTTTTGCGGCCCAGAGGGGCATGCGGGTTTATTAACTTAATTGAATTTATTCCAAATTTACATTTGTAAATTTGAAGTT
>PWHA01000111.1 GCA_003554685.1 Halanaerobiaceae bacterium | reverse complement strand
TTAAACATCTGCAGGGTATAGGTGGCTGCAGCAGAGATTATTACGATAGATATTAGCATAAGTAAAACATAAAAATTCCTTTTATTCATCAGCTTAACTTCCTTCCAGATTTGCCTTCAGGATTTCAAAATATTTTCCAGGTAATTAACAGATAGTTATATTCCAGCTAAGAAAATTAGTATTCTTCCACAATATCATCATACTCAAACCTGGTTTCCCGGGATTTTAGCTCTTTGTTCTGATCAAAATAGCCGGCTGAAATCATCATTGTGACCTCAAAATTTTCACCCAGATCAAATAACTTCCGGGTTTCAGCGGCGTTGAATCCTATCATGGGATGGGTGTTAACCCCAAAACGCTGAGCAGTAAGCATAATACTCATGGCCAGCAGGGAGCTGTTTCTCACGGCAAAGGCTGTGGCTTTAGTCGGGTCCTGCTTGGATTTATCGTTTCTTCTAATAACTTTCCTGACTTTATCTTCATTCAGCTTACCCAGACGAATTTTTTCATCCCAGATCGGATTTTTTCTCTTATAGCCCTCCTTATCCCCTAAAATAATTAACAGAACCGGAGCATCAAGTACCTTTTGCTGGCTGCAGGCCCTATCATAGACCTCCTGTCTTTTCTCCTGGCTCTTTACAGCAATAATCCTCCAGGGCTGCATGTTATAGGAGGAGGGTGCCAGGACCGCCAGATTTATAATCTTTTTCAGCAGATCATTCTCAAGTTCCTTATCGGGATCAAAATGATAGACCGATCTTCTCTTTTTTGCTACTTCTAAAAAGTCAACACATTCTTCGGTCATAATTATACCTCCCTGGGCATGTAACCTGACATCAAAATATCTAAACTCTTAGTATATTTATCGTGGGGTTTTTATTTCATGAGTAAACCGGTGCTGGTTCTGTTTTAAAAATGGTTAAAATTTATAACTGTCTCCCGGATCCAGAACCACCACTTCAGCATCAGGCTCGTGTTTTTCTGTCAGTTCAATAAATTCATCAGCATCGGGCACCAGAATAGGGAAGGTGCCAAAATGCATTGGGATCACTTTATCAGGCTGCAGAAGTTCAACAGCCAGCGCAGCCTGAGCCGGATCCATGGTGAAGACGCTGCCAATTGGCAGCAGAGCCAGATCTATATCATAGAGCTCTCCCAGTAGTTCCATTCCAGAAAAAATCCCGGTATCGCCGGCATGATAAATAGTTTTTCCGACTGGCAGCCGGACAACATAACCGGCAGGACTCCCTACATCACAGGAATGAAAGGCCTGAACCATGGTGATTTCGATTCCTCTGACTTCTACCGTTCCGCCAATATTCATACCTCCGCCGCCATTTATGAAGTTTTCTTCCTCCAGACTGTCAGGATTACCATCCTGAATTTTAGCCAGCACTTCCGGCTGCCCGACAATCACCCCATCCTCTGCTGTTCTGGCTGCGATATTTTCCAGGTGATCAAAATGATCATGGGTTACCAGAACCAGATCGGCCGTCTCCGGCTCTTCTGCTGGAGCAGAGGGATTATTTTCCCGGTAGGGATCAATTAAGATTGTCAGATCTTCGCTGGTAGTAATTTCAAAAGATGCATGTCCCAGCCATTTAACCTGATGAGTCATGATTTAACCTCCTTTAGTTTTGAAATTTAACTAAGGCGGATCTGAGTTATAAGTATTACAAAGATAAAGTTAAAATGAGTAAAAATTTTATCTTCTGACTTCACCTGCATTTAAATTATTTCTTGATTCCGGCAGATTTTCCTCCCGGATAATTATATTTAATGTAAACTCTCCGGTTATTACCGAAGTTTTTTCATTAAAAATTTACATTATTTCAACCAAAATTAAGTTATAAGCTTTTCCTGAGAAAAATAAAACAAAATAATCAAATCTTAGGTATCTTAACTCTGCAGCTTAAAGTCTGGCTCCGGTAATAAGTTCAGTTAACAGACCCACCAGAGAACCTGACCAGCCATAAAATTTGAGCTTGGTTAGATAGGAGCCAGCAAAGGAATTAAAAAGATTTTCAATGGCTGCCGGGTCCATCTCCTCGACCTGAGTTACGGCCACCTCCTTAATTTCCAGAGATTGCAGCAGTCCCTGGAAGTGATTTTCCAGCCCATCCAGACTGTTAACCAGCAGCAGATTCAGGATATGTTCAGCAGTTTCAGCCTTGATTTTCCGGGATGGCAGTCCCGAAGAACGGGTAATATGACTGCTGAAAATCTGCTGCAGCTCTGTTAGAAACTGCTGATTTTGAGAAAGATGGGCGATAAAATGTTCCAGATCCAGAGAAAACCTTTCCAGATCCAGAAAGCTAGCAGGTTTAATAATCTCAGGGCGGGCCCTGAAAAAGTCGAAAGCAAGTTCAACTGCAGTCAGGAGCTCCTCTTTCAGCTGTTTCTGCTGATCAGGATCCAGAAATGCTGGCTGGCCTGAGCCGGCTGAATTTTTATTTAATCCTGTCAGTGCCTGCCAGATACTGGCTGGGCTGGCTGTTACCAGACCGGCCTGCAAAAACTGCTGCAACAGGGGGTCAACCAGAGGCTTTAATCTCTGGTTTTCT
>PWHA01000274.1 GCA_003554685.1 Halanaerobiaceae bacterium | reverse complement strand
AATTACCCTTTCAATGCCCTCAGCTGAATATACTCCGCCCATCACATGCTTGCCGGTGTAGCAGAGAGCATTTAAAAAGCGGGCTTCATCAGCTCTATATTTCTGGCGGTCATCAGGATAAACCGGGACCACAAAAAAATCAATATTTTCCAGGTTATCTACCAGTCTGGCTGTCAAACCCACATCCCGAGCCTGACTGGGCCGGCGCTCTCCGTCTTCCAGGTCGAATATATTGACAGCTGTTCCTCCAGTGCCGGTATAGACCCTCTTTCCTTCTAAATGTAAATCTGGTTTGCCATCCCGGCCGTAAAGAACTACTTTCGAAGGAGCCTCCTCCAGAGCGTCCTCTACCAGAGCCGGAGAAATCCTGACAATCTGCCGCTCGAAATCAACTTCAGCTCCTGCTGCTGCAAACATCTTCAGCAAAGAGTCATTTTCCATCTTGACCCCAATTTCCCGTAAAATTTCCAGGCTTGTCTGGTGGATCCATTCAATTTCCTCGCGGGATAGAATCGAAAGCTGACCATTCAAACCCTGCATAAACGATATTATCCCCTTTCACAGTAAGTTTTAGTGAAATTATTAGCTGAACATTAGCCTGCCGGTCAAATTCTTTCTTTACCTGATAATTAAGATATCACCTAAGAAAGGATCACTTAAGAAAAGTAAATATAAGGCAAAAACAGTCATGATTTTTTGTAATTTTCCATCATTTCCCCAGCTCAAGTTTTGAAATTGCTTTATCCAGGCAGGATTAACAATCTTAATAGGAAGTGAATAACAAATACATATATGGTGTTTAAAATGCAGAGGAGGATTAAAACAGAAACATTAAATATCTCAAAAAATAAGCTTAATTAGTAATTCCCGGACAGTTAGAGATATTTAAGCATTTCAGTTTATCAGAGTATTCATCAAGGAGGAAGTCTGGCTTCTTTTTTTAGAATCCGCTCTATGCAGCATGTTATAGATTTCTATATAATGCCTTTAGTATTTACATTATATCAAAAACCTGCTGGATTTAAAAATGAACTATAGTTTTTCAACCTGCTCCGGCTGTCTGTTTTTCCCTTCCAGCCAGTAAAAAAAGCTTCCTGCCAAAAGAGTAAAAAGGGCTATAGCCAGCCAGCTGTAGTTATAATGATCAAAGATATCAGCAATCAGGCCGAAAATTGGCGGGCTTACCATAACGCCAATTCTGATGAAAATCAGGGAAAGCCCGGTGGCTATACCTGTCATGCCTGGTTTAGAACGTTCACCTACAACTGTAAAAAATAGTCCCATCCAGCCCATTGCCACAGTGCCCAGTACAAAGGACATAAGTAGAACTAACCAGACCATATCAGCCAGCTGCCAGACTAAAATACTGTATATCAGCCCGACAACCGTAATAGTTAAAATCAACCAGAGAAAAGTTTTTCTTCTATTTGCCTGGTGAAAGGAATCACTGAGCCAGCCCCAGAAGGGACGGCCAAAAATTCCCCCGATCTGTAAAAAACCCAGCATCAGACCGGCCAGTTGCGGAGAAAAATCCAGATCCAGAGTTAAGTACAGGGTATAATGGGCGGGGATTGAACCTATTGAGGTGCCAAAAACAATCCCCAGCAGACAGACCAGCATCAGACTGCGGTTTCCCAGCAGCAGCTTCAGTTTAACTGAAAATTTATCATCCCCGGTAAAAATATCCTGGCTGGCAGTCCTTTTATCCGGAAGCTTAAATTTTATAAAAACTCCCACAGCTACAGCAAACAATCCCGACAGCATTATCGCCAGCCGCCAGCTCCAGGCTGCCGCCAGCAGAGGAAGAAGGCTGGCCCCCGCAAAGCTGCCTATCCCGCCCCCGGACTGCATGATACCCATTGATAAAGCTTTATTATCAGAACTACTGCTCTCAATAACTGCCTTATTCACTGAGGGGGTTATTATACTAAAGCCCAGACCTGCTACCAGAGCAAGCAGAAGCAAAACAGGATAAACCGAGGCAAAGCCATGAAAAAACATGAATCCTCCCACACTGAAAACCCCAATCAACATGCCTCTCTTGGCTCCAATTTTATCGACAAAACTGCCGCTGAAGATGGCCACGGCCGTGGCGGTGATAAAAAAGGCACTGGAATATAATCCGGCCTGAAAACGGCTGATATTAAAGTCATTCTGAATAAAGGGCATTAAAGCCTGAATACCCTGCATGTTAATTGAGCTTGAAAGATAGGCGGTTGAAAGCAGCAGCAAATAGGACAGGTTCAAATCGCTTTTGCCTGTTTCTTTAACCTTATTCAAAAAAATCACCTTTTCAATTAATTTTGACCGGCAGTCTGGGGCTTTTGTGGTTGATAAAAACAGTCTGGCAGACAGTATATTTTAGTTATAAACCTTGATTTTATCCTGATTTCCTGATATAATTATTGGGCAGAGTAATAATGCAGGTGGGTATAGCTCAGTCGGTCAGAGTGCCACGTTGACATCGTGGAGGCCAGTGGTTCGAATCCACTTACCCACACCATTTTGAAGTCAAACCCGGCCTTTTAGAGTCGGGTTTTTTTGTTTTGAATAAAATATTTCTATTTAACATT
>PWHA01000042.1 GCA_003554685.1 Halanaerobiaceae bacterium | reverse complement strand
CCAGATTTTTAATCATCGGAGCAATTTTAATTGCTGTATCAAAATCTTTGTCGGTATAAACTCTTGTACCTATCATGCTTTGTTCTTTAAAATTCAAGTTTAATAAATCAGCTTTTGGTATCTCTTTAAACACACTTACAACCACTATTTCGCCTTTGATTTTTGTCATTTTGTTCATTATTTTTGCAGTATCTTCTACCCCTGCCGCTTCGAATAATACATCTGCTCCTTCCTCTGAAGTAACCCCATTTATATAACTGACAGGGTTTACATTCTTTGAATTAAATGCCTTAAAACCAAACTGTCTGGCTATTTCTAATCTAAATTCATTAACATCATTAATATATACTTCTTTAGCTCCTGCCCTTTTAGCCACTATTGCTAGCAAAATGCCAATCGGACCACTCCCCAGTATGACAGCATCATCTCCAACTTTAAGGCCGGAAGAACGCACACTATGAACTGCTACGGCAAGTGGTTCAATCAATGAAGCTTCCTTCAAATCTAATTTATCCGGCAGTTTAAAAATCTGATCCAGGCTGACAGCAACATATTCACCAAAACCCCCATCACAGTCTATTCCTACAAGCTTTAGGTTCTCACATACATGATAAAAACCGTTATTACATGCCGGGCAATCATTACAAAAATAGGTTGGCCTTACTGTAACTCTATCTCCTGGTTGAATATTGCTTTCACCCTTTATCTCCTCAACAATTCCAGAAAATTCATGACCCGGCACTAATGGCGGCTTAGCTCTTGGATGTTTGCCTGAATATATAAATAAATCACTTCCGCAAAAACCTGCATACTTAATTTTTATTAATGCTTCTCCAGAGCTGTTAATTGGTTTATCTATATTATCAAATTCTATCATTTCTGGTCCTTTATAAACTCCTGCTTTCAAATTTAATCCCTCCCCTAGAACTTTCAATCCGGTTTTCCCAGATATTTTGACATTACCATGCTTTTTGCATCTAACTTTCCTGATCAAAAATATTATTAATCCATCAAGATACCCCCATCAACATCGATTATTTCACCGGTTAAATAATCTGCAGATTTTGAGACCAGAAATTTTACTGCTTCAGCAACATCTTCAGGTTTTCCCATCCTTTTTAGGGGCACCTGATCAAGATCATAATCTAAGTCTTCTGTCATCTCGGTGTCAATCAGCCCAGGTGACACAGCATTTACGTTAACTCCAAAACTTGCCGCAAATTTAGCTGCTGATTTTGTTAAAGAAATTATTCCAGCTTTCGAAGCTGAATAATGTGCTCCTACCAGAATCCCACCAGTTTTTCCTGCCAGAGAAGACATGTTTATTATTCTACCATATCCCTGTTCTTTCATTACTGGTAATATAGCTCTAATGCAAAAATAGCTGCCTTTAAGATTAACATCCATCACCCTGTCCCATTCATCCTCTTCAATTTCATCAAAACGAATTGCCTCACAGATTCCTGCATTATTAACCATGATATCAATTGTTTCAAATTCATTTTTTACCTCAGTTACAACTTTTTTTATTTGAGAATAATCAGCTACATTCATTTTATAGCTTTTAGCAGTAGCACTATAACTTTCAGCAGCTTTTAAAGTTTCAGCCATATTACTCTCATCAATATCTGCAACTGCTACATTAACACCTTCTGCAAGCAAAGACAGAGCTATATGTCTGCCAATACCTTTTGCTCCTCCTGTCACAATCGCTGTCTGTCCTTCAATTTTCATATCCCTTAATCCCCCCAATTTAGACAATTTAGAATAAGTATTTTAGCTTATCAAATTTTAATAACTTACCCCTTCACGTATAACACTAATTTCAGTTTAAACTTATATCTCACCAAAAGTGTATTCTTTATAGTTCTTTAATATCATGTTTTTAGAAAAATTAATATGTTCACCAATCAACTTTGACACTAAAGAAGGCTTGTTATTTTTAACTGCTTTAAAAATTTCATAATGATTTTTAAATGAATTTTTGGCCCGGTTTTCTCTGGTCAAATCCATAACTCTATAAAATAAAACTAAACTGTTAAATTTATAAATAATATCTTCTATTTTGCTGTTTCCGCAATTAGCAATTAACACTCTATGAAGTTCAGCATCAGCTTTAACTAATTTCTCCACTTGATTTTTGTTTAAATCTTCTCTCGCATCTTCAAATAATTTCTCAAGTTCATCTATTTTTTCTTTGCCGATCAGCGACACAGATTTTTCAGCAGCATATTCCTCCAGAACCCTTCTAAGTTCATATATATCTTTAATGTCTTTTTTAGTAATTTTTTTAACGTAATATCCTGTTCTGGGGCGGGAGACCACTAAATCTTCCTTTTCCAGTATATTTAAAGCCTGACGGACTAAACTTCGGCTTACCCCCAGGTTTTCTGCTATTTCTCTATCAATAATTCTATCTCCTGGTTTATGCTTTCGCAAAATTATCTCTTCTTTGATTTTATGATAAACCCTGTCTCCTAAATTCTCATATTTTTCACCCAGTTTACTTTTGGAAGTGTCATTTTGAGAATATATTTTAGCAACTTCTGCTCCAGTTAATTCTTCTATTTGGATAT
>PWHA01000067.1 GCA_003554685.1 Halanaerobiaceae bacterium | reverse complement strand
CACCTGGCTCGAGCCCTTGATATCAACGGCAGCAGCGAGATCCGGATTGTTTTCAACGAAATTACCAACCAGGCCGTCAGCCAGGCTCTGGAATCCCCCCGGCCAATCGATGATAATCTCGTCAATGCCCAGCAGGCCCGCCGGATTCTGGATCGCCTTGTCGGCTATAAATTAAGTCCTCTGCTCTGGAAAAAGGTCCGCAAGGGTCTTTCAGCCGGCCGGGTTCAGACCGTAGCTGTCCGCATTATTTGCGAGCGAGAACGGGAAATTGAGGCCTTCGAGCCGGAAGAATACTGGGAAATCACCGCCCATCTGGAGCGGGATGAGTCAAAACAGGAATCCGAAGATACCCCTGTCGGCCTGGAAGCCGAGCTTTACCGCATAGATGGCAGGAAATTTACCCTGGGCAGTGAAGAGGAGACCAACCAGGCGCTCAAGGAAATCAAGAAGGAAGACTTTAAGGTTAAAAAGGTTAAAAAACGCAAACGCCGCCGCAATCCCTATCCGTCTTTTACCACCAGTACTCTGCAGCAGCGGGCCTCAAGCATTTTAAACTTCTCTGCCAAGAAAACCATGTATCTGGCCCAGCAGCTCTATGAGGGTATTGAAGTGGGTTCTGAAGGCACGGTAGGTCTTATAAGTTATATCAGAACAGACAGCACCAGAATTTCTCAGGAAGCTGCCTCAATGGCCGAAAGCTTTATTAAGGAAAATTTTGGCGACAGATATTATAAAGGTTCCCGGGGCGGCAAAAAGCAGAAATCCGGAGTTCAGGATGCTCACGAAGCCATCCGGCCCACAGCAGTCCAGCGGGAGCCGGATAAAATCAAGAAACATCTCAGCTATGATCAGTTCCGCCTTTACCGGCTGATCTGGGAGAGGTTTGTGGCCAGTCAGATGAGCCCGGCCATCTACCGGATTCTGACCATCAATATTTCGGCCGGACCAAAATATCTTTTCCGGGCCTCCGGTTCCAAGGTTTTATTCCCTGGCTTCATGCGGGTTTTAAGCTATAATAATAAAAATCGAACCGATATACCCGAGCTGGAAGAAGGGGAAGAGCTGGATCTGAAAAAGCTCGACCCGGAGCAGAAGTTCACCACACCTCCGCCCCGCTATACCGAGGCCAGCCTGGTAAAAACCCTGGAAGAAGAGGGCATCGGCCGACCCAGCACCTATGCTCCCACTATTTCCACCATTATTTCCCGGGGCTACGTGGAGAAAGAGGGCAAATCCCTGGTGCCCACCGATCTCGGCTTTACCGTCACCGATAAATTAATCGATTTCTTTCCCGATGTTACCGACGTGGAATTCACCGCCCGGGTCGAGGATAAACTCGACCGGATTGAAGAGGGCGAGGAAGACTGGCGTCAGCTGCTGGAGGAATTTTATTCTCCCTTTGCCGAGAGGCTGGCAGAGGCTGAAGAAAAGATGGAGCGGGAAGAGGTTGTTGAGGAAACCGATGAGGTCTGCGAAAAATGCGGCAGTCCCATGGTGGTAAAATACGGCCGCTACGGCAAGTTTCTGGCCTGTTCCAATTATCCAGAATGCAAAAATACCAAAAATTATCTGGAAAAAACCGGAGTTTCCTGTCCCCGATGTGAGGACGGCGAGCTGGTTGAGCGCAAAAGCCGCAAGGGCCGAAAATTTTACGGCTGCAGCAATTATCCTGACTGCGAGTATGTTCTCTGGGATAAGCCGGTCAAGAAGAAGTGCCCGGAATGCGGCGGCATCATGGTCCAGAAGTACAGCAAAAAGCGCGGCCAGTATCTCCAGTGCATCAACAAGGATTGCAAACACAGCGAAGCTAACAATTAGAAATTTCCATACATCATCCAGGAGGTCCCTGAAATGTCTCAGGTAGCAATAATCGGTGGAGGTCTGGCCGGCAGTGAAGCCGCCTATCAGCTGGCTCGCCGCGGTCATCAGGTAAAATTATATGAAATGCGGCCGGAAAAAATGACTCCGGCTCATCAGACCGGCAATCTGGCCGAAATGGTTTGCAGTAATTCTCTCCGCTCCAATCAGCTCACCAATGCCGTGGGACTCCTGAAAGAAGAAATGCGTCGGCTGGATTCCTTAATAATTGAAGCCGCTGAACGGACCGAAGTCCCGGCCGGCCGGGCTCTGGCCGTAGATCGCCAGGCCTTTGCCGCTTATATCACTAAAAAGCTGGACTCCCTGCCGGAGGTAGAAATAATTCATCAGGAGGTCAAAGCACTTCCAGAAGAGCGCCCCTTGATTGTGGCCACCGGCCCTCTGACCTCTGACAGCCTGGCCGGGGATCTGAAAGGGCTTACCGGCAGAGATTATCTCTATTTTTATGATGCCGCAGCCCCCATCGTAACAGCAGAAAGCCTGGATTATGATGTAATTTTCCGGGCTTCTCGCTATGAAGAGGATGAGGGCGATTATCTCAACGCCCCTATGAACCAGGAGGAGTTTCTTGATTTCTGGGAATTTCTGCTGCAGGCCGAAGTCAGTCAGCCCCATGATTTTGAAGTTGAGGATCAGAAATATTTCGAAGCCTGCCTGCCGATTGAGGTTATGGCCCGTCGGGGACATAAAACCCTGCTTTT
>PWHA01000294.1 GCA_003554685.1 Halanaerobiaceae bacterium | reverse complement strand
GCTATTCTTGTATCCCTTAAAATTTGAACCCTGTTATCAGGAAAAGGTCTGGGGAGGGCGCAGGCTGGCTGAAGTGTTTGATAAAAAACTGCCGCCCGGGCTGATTGGAGAGAGCTGGGAAATTGCCGACCATCCTCATGGTCAGAGCAAAATTAAAAATGGTAAGTTTGCCGGTCTGACCATCTCTCAGGTTTTAAATAATCACTCAAAGGAACTGCTGGGAAGGGAGAAGACAACAGCCCGAGGTGAGTTTCCCCTGCTGGTAAAGTTTCTTGATGCCAACCAGAAACTTTCTGTTCAGGTCCATCCTGATGATGATTATGCGGCCAGCCAGGAAGGGGGAGAGTCGGGAAAAACAGAGATGTGGTATATACTGGAAGCTGAACCGGGAGCAGAACTGATTTATGGTCTGAAAGAGGGCACCACCCGAAGGGATTTTCACCGGGCAGTAAAAGAGAAGAGAGTAGTAGATTTGTTAAACAGGATTAAGGTTCATAAAGGCGATGCAATTTTCCTGCCTCCCGGGAAGGTTCATGCTATTTGTGAAGGAATTGTGCTGGCTGAAATTCAGCAGAACTCGGATCTTACCTACCGCATTTACGACTGGGATCGAATAACCGAGGCAGGAAGCAGAAGAGAGTTACATATTGAGTCAGCCCTGGATGTTATTGATTTTTCCAGCTCAGACAATAGCCCCCTGGAAACGGTATGCCTGGAAAATGAGAATATTCAGCGAGAAGTACTGGTTTCCTGCCGCTATTTTACCGTGGAGGTGCTGAATATTGCTCAAGCCTATCAGAGCAAAACCCGGGAGGGATATCACATTTTAAATGTTCTGGCCGGGGAAGGTTCCCTTCTGGGAGGAAATTTCTCCGAGGTGAATCTTAAATGCGGTGATAGTCTTTTATTACCGGCTTCTCTGGGAAATTATCAGGTTGCCGGAAAAATAAAGATGCTGAAAAGCTCTCCTAAAAAGCCTGCCAGCTTAAAGAATGAGCTGCTGGCAGCCGGACTTTCTTCTTCCAGAATCAAAAAAGTAATCCGCTAGCCAGCAGCAACAGCTGGCAGATTATTTGCAGTTATAGTATTAAAGGATCTTTTGCCCGCTTCTCTATGATAAATAAAAAGATTTATTTTTACTATTCTTTATTTTGCTTCCCCTCTTCTTCTATATCATAGGGTAAAGTAATCTCGCTGGCTTTATCTATAGCAGACTTTGTGGCGGAGAAAATATGGTCATCAGAAAGGAAAATGTTGCTTCTCCCTATTTTTTTATCAATTCCATACCTTTGGAACAGTTTAAAGGTATTGCTGTCTAGCCCGCAGAAGAGAACTGCTCCATCATGATCCTGTACTTTATTAATAAACTTTTCAATTTCTTTGAGTGAGGTTAGATCTATATTTTCCACATTTCTCATACGAATAATAAATTTTTTATTGGGCTGATAGCTTTCACCAAGCTTGTGTTTGAGGCTGGTGGCGGCATTAAAGTTTATATTGCCTGCCAGATTTATAACTATATAATCATCTTCCCTGACATCATCAATATCACGCCTGAAAAACTCGCTCTCCTGCTGCTGATAGTCAAAGTGGGAGTAATTAATTGAGCTGGTATTTTTTAAAACAAGCAGCAGAGAAATTACTACCCCGAAATAGATAGCATAGTCCAGCCGGGGAGACAAAATTGTGGTTAAAAAGGTGGCTGTAAAAATCAAACCATCAAATCTATTTTGAAAAGAATCCTTCAGCTCTTTAAAATCAAACATTCCAGCTGCCACTACAATCACCAGGCTTCCCAGAGCTGGAATCGGGATATAGGCTCCCAGCGGACGGAAAAAGATCAACACGGGAATTATACTGAGACCGGATATTAACTGGGAAAGCCTGCTTTTTGCTCCGGCCTGAAAGTTGGCAAAGCTTTTGGTCAGAGAACCCGCCGCCACAAAACTGCTGAAAAAGGAACAGATCAGATTAATTATACCCTGGGCCAGAAAAACCCTGTTAAAGTCCAGTTCCTGGCCGGTATGAACTTCAAGAGCTTTAACTGTGCTCAGGGTATAGATAAAACCCAGCATGGCAGTGGAAAGAGCCGCAGACCAGTAATTGATGATGAAACTTGAATTGAATTCAAAGGGGCTGAAACCAGGCAGCCCGGGAGGAAAAACACCGGCAACCTCCAAATTTTCCTGCCAGCCCATAATATAGACAATAAATATGCAGAGAAGCATACCCAGTAAATATTTGGGAAACCCGGGTTTGCTTTTTTTCAGTCCAAAGATTGTTATAAAACAGACCAGTGAAATGAAGAGAGCATAAAAATTTGTTTGATTAAGATTAATGACAAAATAATATAATTCCAGGATAATATTGACCCCGGAGGGATGGTCAAAGCCGAAGAAGTTTCCCAGCTGACCGCTGATAATCAATAGGGCCACTCCTGTTGTTAGTCCATTGACAACCGAGCGGGAGATATAATTTACCAGTTCTCCCAGTTTAAGAATGCTTAAGAGCAGCTGAAAAACACCGATCATGAAGGTGAAAAGCAGGACCGCCTGCAGATAATTTTCCTGACCGATACCGG
>PWHA01000189.1 GCA_003554685.1 Halanaerobiaceae bacterium | reverse complement strand
ATCGTAATCCTGATAGTGCACATCAGCTCTTCCCGCCCAGTCCAGCCAGTCCAGCTCGTGATAGAGGGCGGCCTCCCAGTTGAAGAGTCCCGAAACCTCCTCCCGGTTATTCTGCCAGTAGTAATATACCTCACCATCATGGGAGGGGGAGTCAATATACTGCTGGCGGAAACCATAGGCCCGCCCGGTGCGCTGGTAATAATCCAGATAAAGCTGCCCCGCCAGCCCCCAGAGCCAGCGGTGATTGTAGGTCAGTTTGCCGAACCAGCCCCGCCGGCTGCTGTAACCGTATTCAAATTCCAGGTTGGCCCGGTCATCAGCTAAGTTTATATAAAGAATCGGCCAGTAAAAGAGCGGCAACCGCCCGTCCAGCTCATAAAAAACCACATGGTAGGCAATCAGATAATCCCCGGGATAAATCTTGATACTGCGGGCCTGGAAGTAATTATGGGGCCGGTCCAGGTCACAGCCGGTAAAAGCTCCCGGCTCCATCGTTATCTCCTGCGGCGTGGTGATTATCTCCTCCTCACCATCTTCCATTTTTATGATAATTTCATCGGTAAAAAAATTCAGCACCGAGTAGCTACCCCTGACATTGGTGGTAATGGTCACCAGGCCCTTTTCCCGGTCATATTCCAGGTTTTCTCCTTCAATGCTGAGAGAATCTGCCTGGATAGTTTGGCCTGCCCCGAAAATAATCAGACCAACCAGCAAAATTAAAAATAGTCCATAAGTAATAGTTTCAGAAACAGCTGTACTCTTATTAAATTTTCTGCTGTTGCCCCTGTTGTTACATATTCTGTTGCTCCTGCTGTTCCATATTCTGCTGCCTCTGCTCTTGCTTTTATTGTTGCTGGTTCTGCTGCTTCTACTGTATTCTCTAATCTCAGCTTTCTTATTATTAACCCAATTAATCTCGTCTTCATTGTTCTTAGCTTCCTTGTTTTTAACATTATCAACCCAGTTATTTTCTGATTCCCTATTATTTCTCTCTTTATCTAAGCAGAGATTATTAATAGCTATCATCTCCTTCAAACAGCCATTTTCTTGATTATATCACCAGATAGCCTATAAAACAATATCTCTGCTTTAATTTTTATAAATTTTCAGCACCAATTCATTTAGATTTCCCTGTTTGACTCCCTCCCTTCCTGAATATCTGGATCATATTCGCCTATTCTTATAGCCATTCTGCTCAGATTTATCCTCTTTTCTTCGGCACATTTTCTGCATGATAGATTATTCTGCATGATAGATTAATCATACTTTATTTGATTAATCATCTTTGATTTGATTAAATTATTCATATAATAATCATATACTAATCATACATTCTAATTATTGTAATTTCAGTTAAGTGTGATACTATCCTGGATAATACCCTGAATAAGATCCCGGTTAAAAAAAATAAATAATTTTTCATATTTTTCTTTTAAATCTATTTACAGTTTTGCTAAACTGTAGTATAATAAGTTATGATTATTTTTTTACTATATTTTTCATTTTTACATAAACATTATGTAAGGAGATTTTTGCATAAATAGTTTTGTGCGCGTTTTTGCATTTTTTGAGTTTGAAGTTTTACCTCATGGCGATTTCCCAGAAAATTTTACTGATTTACTGATAAGCTTTGTTTTTTCTGACAATTGTGAAGGTTGCGAGACAGCACACATAAGTTTCCGGCGCGTAATACAGAAAAATTTAAGCTTTAGCGAAATAATTTTCCGGTCATTTTCTTTATGAGATAATTTCTCTGATTATTATTTTTTTTACGAAATTACTTCTCCGTTAATTTCCCTTTACGCTCAGAAAAAGTATGTGTAATGTGTCTGAAAACTTCAATTTCTAACTTTTTCAATTTCGAACTTTCCAGAACACCTCTCTTTTCTTGAAAAAAATCTTATCAAGGAGATGATTACTTGGCAAAAATAGACGGTCCTCTTTATTCCATTAAGGCTGGTGGAAAATTCGCTAATAAAGTAATCTTCCTCGACTGTTCTGAAGGGATCTTTGTCCAGAGAACTTACCCCGGTAATGTCCCTGACACAGAAACTCAGTGGAAAAACCAGGCAGCCATCTCCATTACCAACGAACTTTACTCCCTCCCGGAAAAAGCCGACTGGCAGACCTGGGAAAATCGGGTTGGCAAAGCCCCTCTCACCGGCAATAATCTCTTTACCAGCCTGGCCAACAAAGCCCATCATCGAGAAGTCTCTTTCAATGTCATTTCCGCTGTTACCCTGAGCCGGATTGCTAAGAACCCGGAATCAACTTCTCACAGCTCCTCTTCTGGTTTAAACTCATTAAATAATTCTGTTACGACCATTTTAAAATTTAAATGCCGCTATGACAGCCTGATCCTTGTTTCTTTCTGGCCTAAAGGCAACCCGCCCCTCTCGCTGCCTGACCACCTGCCCCTGCCCGAAACAGCCGAATCAGACAAAACAATCCAGCTCTCTCCCGGTTATCTGCTCATACCCTTTCAGACCCGGGGTTGGGACAACCTCGAGACCAGAAGGCTGGACTGGAACAGCTGGGACTGGGAAAGTTGGAATCAGGCCAGAGAAAAGAGTAATCCTCT
>PWHA01000260.1 GCA_003554685.1 Halanaerobiaceae bacterium | reverse complement strand
TGATCGGGAATAGTAGGCTTGATTTTTTCGTTGCTGATAGCTGGTGGTGCTGAAAACCGGCCGGAAAATGAGCTGAATCCACCCGGGAGAGAGGGCCGGAAATTTTCAGGCAGCTAAATTTCTGCTGATAAGAATAGCTGACTAAAAAGATTAAGGCTTTCCGGAATGACAGGACGTTAACTCTGTCCCTGAGCTGCTGATCCGGAACTGTTGTACGAATTTACTGCAGTTTCAGACCGGCAAAGAAGGGTGGCACCGTGAGAATATCTGGCTCTCGCCCCTTTGAATGAGGGGGTGGGAGCTTTTTTTAGTTTTTTACCTTTATGTTTTTATCTCTATGTTTTACCTTGAAAATATGCAGCTTTATTTTCATCTATTGTTGTGCCTCAAGTGCCTCAAGGGGCATGGTTTTATCTTATTAAATTTCTCTTATCTTTCCTTATCATCATTTATTATCGAGCTTATAGTTTGTTATGAACTATAAAAGAAATTGGGGTTAGGGATTTTGTTTGTATTCTTCAGTCTAATTAGAGTCTAATTCGAGTCTAACTTGGGGAGACAGAGGCAGGTATTTGAAATGCAAGGATTTGAAATCAGTTAATTACAGGAGGGAGTAAAAATGCTGGACTTAAAATATATCAATGATAATCAGGACAGGGTCAAGGAGATGATGGAGAACCGGGGGCTGAAATCGGACCTGGTTGATGACTTTGTTGAGCTGGATGATAAGCGGAAGGATATCCTCTATGAGGTTGAACAGCTCAGGCATCGGCGCAATGTGGCTTCGGATAAAATCGGCCAGCTCAAGCGAGCCGGAGAGGATGCCGAGGATATGATTGCAGAAATGAAGGATGTTTCCGCCAGAATTAAGGAACTGGAAGATGAGCTTAAGGATGTTGAGGAGAACCTGACTGAGGTCAGGCTTAATATTCCCAATATGTATCATCAGGATGTGCCGGTAGGTGAAGATGAGGAGGATAATGAGCTGATCTGGAAGTGGGGCGAGCCGCCGCAGTTTGACTTTGAGTTCAAAGCTCACTGGGATCTGGCCGAAGATCTCAGGATTATGGACTTCGATCGTGGTACCAAGGTAGCGGGGGCCAGGTTTACCTTTCTCAGGGGTATGGGAGCCCGGCTGGAAAGAGCTCTGATCAATTTTATGCTGGATTATCACCGGGAAAATCACGGCTATGAAGAGATGTTTCCCCCCTTTATTGCCAATGACACCAGTATGCAGGGAACCGGTCAGCTGCCCAAGTTTGCCCATGATATGTTCAAGCTGGAGAACCATGAGCTCTACTTGATTCCCACGGCCGAGGTGCCGGTAACCAATTTTTATCAGGACGAAATACTTCAGGCCGAAGAGCTGCCCAAATATTTTACCGCCTACAGCGCCTGTTTTCGGGCAGAAGCCGGTTCGCACGGACGGGACACCCGGGGAATTATCCGCCAGCATCAGTTTAACAAGGTCGAAATGGTAAAATTTGTGGAGCCGGAGACCTCCTATGAAGAGCTGGAGAAAATAACAGGGGATGCCGAGGATATTCTCCAGGCCCTGGAGCTGCCCTACCGGGTGGTCCGCCTCTGCAGCGGCGATCTGACTTTCTCTTCAGCCATGACCTATGACCTGGAGGTCTGGCTGCCGGCCTATGAAACCTACCGGGAGATCTCCTCCTGCAGCAATTTTGAGGATTATCAGGCCCGGAGGGCCGGCATCAGATACCGCCCTGAACCGGAGGCCTCAGCAAGATACCTTCACACCCTGAATGGTTCGGGGCTGGCTATCGGGAGAACTCTGGCCGCCATTCTGGAAAATTATCAGCAGCCCGATGGATCGATCAGAATTCCTGAAGTGCTTCAGGATTATCTCGGCGGCAGGCAGGTTATCGAGCCCCCGAAATAACTTTCAGAGCAAATATATTTTCAGACCAGAGGAAGGTAACCCTCATCGGAGGGACTATCCTGCTGATTTAAATCCTGACAGGCCTTTTTCAGGCGGGTTATGCCTGTTTTGATTTCTTCTTCAGAGACTGCCGCAAAGCTCAGGCGAAAATAGGGAATATTAGTCTGAGAGTCCCGGGGATGGATAAAAACTTCACCGGGCAGCAGGGCTACATTCTGCTGGCGGGCAGCCAGATAAAAATCCCGACCGCTGCCTTCTGCCGGCAGTCTCAGCCAGAAGTAAATTCCCCCTCGAGGAATAAAGGGAATGGTGAGTGGGGGCAGAAGCTTATCTTTAATTTCTGCCAGCATGGTGGTAAATCTCTGCTGAAAGAGATGGCCTATTCGGTCAATATGCTTTTGCCAGAGACCTTCCCGCAGGTAATAATCCATGGCCCGCTGGGTCAGCCCGGCACTGGAGATGTCAGTGGCATGCTTGGCGGCCAGCAGCCGAGATTGATATTTTTCCGGCAGGGTGAGAAAGGCCAGTCTGAGTCCCGGCATAAATATCTTAGAAAAACTTTTAATATAGAGCACCCTGCCCTGCTGATCAAAGGACTTGAGGGGCAGGGGAGGCTCCCCCTGGTAGCAGAGCTCGGACAGGCAGTCATCCTCGATAATCAGAAAATTGTATTCTTCAG
>PWHA01000173.1 GCA_003554685.1 Halanaerobiaceae bacterium | reverse complement strand
TAGTGGGAACAGTTGTCAGGGCAGAGTCAGCCCAGGAGGCCAATGCCAAAGTAAACAAGGGGGATATTCTGGTTACCAGGATGACTGATAAAGAGTATATCCCGGCCATGAAAAAAGCCACTGCAGTGATAACCGCTAAAGGAGGACTGACCTCACATCCGGCAGTGGTGGGATTGAATTTAGGAAAACCGGTGGTTGTAGGGGCTGGAAACAAAATAGAGGAGCTTAAGGATGGTGAGGAGATAACCCTGGATGGAGCCCGGGGTCTGGTTTATCGAGGCAAGGCTCATCTCCGGTAACGGGACTGAAAATCCCCTTTAAGATAACCGCTCTGATATCTGCGGCTAATATGCGGCTATAAAGTCAGCAACTCAATCAGGAAAAAAAAGAAATGGTTCTAAATATAAAGAAATAGTTCTAAATATATAGTTCCATAAATATATAGTTACAATAATAAAAGAGCGGGGCTTAATGCCCCGCTCTCTGGTCTTTAAGAAGCAGAAAAAATTCGCGGCTATCCGGGTTGGTCCTGGTGAAGCCCGTTCGGAACTCTTTCCATCAACAGAGAATAAATTAACCACTTAATCAGTTAATCATTTTCCTGCTACTAACCTGCGGATCAAATCAGGTGCTTCTCATTCTACTTGCAAACAATTAATCGCTTAAATGCTCAAATTTTCCAATCCTCGAATCAAATGATGGTTATTGCCCCCGGATAGTTTATTTTCTGCTTCCAATTAAATTATAGCAGCAATATATCGAAAAGTCAAGGAACTTTTTTAATATTATTAATACTCTTCTAAATTCCTGTCCACACTCCTGTCCAAACTCCTGCGAAAAATGAAATTTAGAAAATCAAATTCCCAGCTCAGTTGAATTTATCTGTTTAAAGCAGCAAAAATATGGTATAATAATTAACAAGAAAAAAGAAAGGGAGGATTGATATGGGGGAGAAGAATACCAGAGATAGCGTAAAATTTGAAGATGAGATAGAAACTAAAAAAATAGATAAACAGGCAGAGGAGATTGAGAAGCGAGTATCTTCAATCAGAATTTTACAGGGCTTCTGGAAAAAAGCCGCTCTGATATTAGCTCTGTCTGTTTCAACTTTTCACTTCTATACCAGCGGAGCCGGCCTGCTGGTTACCTTTCAGCAGCGTTCCCTGCACCTGGCTTTTTTGATGACTCTGGCTTTTATTATGTATCCGCTCAAAAAAACCCAGCGGGATAGAGTAAGGGTCTGGGATATTTTGCTGGCAGCAGCTGGTATTGTAACCACATTGTATATTTTTATGAATTATTATGAGCTGGCCATGAGGGCCGGGATAGCAAATCAGCTGGATTTAATAATGGGAGGAATATTAATTCTGCTGGTCCTGGAAGCCACCAGAAGAACTATTGGAATTGCCCTGCCAATTATTGCCAGTGTATTCCTGATATATGCTTTTATGGGGCCCTATATGCCGGGCCTCCTGGCACACCGGGGCTTTTCCTTCCACAGAGTAATTTCCCATCTCTATCTTACCACTGAAGGCATTTTTGGAATTCCCCTGGGAGTTTCAGCCACCTTTGTTTTTATGTTTGTTCTCTTTGGGTCAGTCATGGAACAGAGCGGGATCGGGGATTATCTGATCAAGGTTGTTTTTTCAGCTCTGGGCCACCAGAAGGGCGGTCCGGCCAAGGCAGCCGTGGTAGTAAGCGGTCTGATGGGCATGATTTCCGGAAGTTCGATAGCCAATACTGTTACCACCGGTTCCTTCACCATACCCATAATGAAAAAGATGGGTTTCACCGGCGATGTGGCCGGCGGAGTGGAGGTGGCAGCTTCTACCAATGGCCAGTTTCTACCGCCAATAATGGGGGCGGCGGCCTTTATCATGATAGAATTTACCGGCCTGCCCTATGTGGAAATTATTCGGGCGGCCTTTATTCCGGCAGTTTTAAGTTACATTGCCATCTTTGGTATTGTTCACCTCCAGGCTGAAAAAACTGGTCTCCAGGGTATACCCCGGGAGGAACTGTCACCGTTCCTGCCGACCCTGATCAGGGGAATTTATTTTGTCATTCCCGTCATTGGCCTGGTGTATATCCTGGTCGTTTTGCGATTTTCAGCATTAAGGTCAGCTTACCTGGCCATGATCATGGCCCTGATAGTCAGTCTGCTGGCCAAGCTTTTTATCCTGGGCTGGTGTAAATTTAAGGGACTTTCCCGGGGTGAGGTTAAAAGAAAGCACATTCCCATTGAGCCAACCAAGGAGAGTCAGAGAGGTTTATTCAGCCTGGGAGAAACCGGCCGGGCACTGCTGAAAGAGCTGATGCATGCTTTTGAGTCCGGTGCTAAAAACATGATTGGAATTGCCATGGCCTGTGCCTGCGCCGGCATAATTATTGGAGTTGTCACCCTGAGCGGGCTGGGTTTGAGGATGACCAGTTTAATTCTGACTGTATCGAGAGGCAACCTTTTTTTCACTCTGGTATTAACCATGTTTGCTTCCCTGATTTTAGGCCTGGGACTGCCCACCACAGCCAAGTATATCATTGTTGCCACCCTGACCGCTCCAGCCCTGTCCAGACTGGGGATTCCGG
>PWHA01000094.1 GCA_003554685.1 Halanaerobiaceae bacterium | reverse complement strand
GGAGGTTGAGATTCAGAGAGAGGAAGATCTGGACTTATATCTGGCTGAAGTGCACCTCTATTATGATCTGCGAAATCTGCTGGAAATTTTCTGGCGGGATAGACTGGAAACAGATCTGGCGGAAGCTCTGCTGGCCAACCTGCATCAAATTCGGATCAGCGAGCCTGAGCTGGAAATCTGGAATCCCGAGGGAGAAATATTTTCCGAGCTGGATTTAGAGGATGAAATTGCTCTGCCTGACCCTGCCCCCATCTGGAGCGAACTGCCGCCTTTGCCTGCCGGGGCAGGTCTTGTTGTTCAGGGTGGTAGTATTTCCTATCAGGAGAGGGAAAGCGGTTTTTTCTTTGAACTCGACAGGCTGGAAGTTAAGGCCCGGGAAGCAGCGAGCCTGTCTGCCGGAATTAGAGGGGATTTGAGACTGATCGGATTGGAGATCCCCGGAGGGAGTGGTTTCACCTCCCGGTTGTCCCGGATTGATCTGGCCGGTCTGGAAGCAGGACTGACCCTGGAGCAGGAAAGCTGGGAACTGAAAGCAGATGTAACAGTACCAGATTTATCTCAGCTTCAGGAGGCAGGCAGGGAACTGGCCCGGGAATATGGCGTCAGGGATTTGGCTCTGACAGGCAGCCAGCAGCTGCAGTTGACTGCTCTGGGCAGCCAGGATGAGCTTGAAGATTTTCAGGTCAGCGGTTTAACTGAGCTGAGAGAAGTCAGTTTTTTAAGCGAGGGAGCTGATGAGTCCCTTAACCGGGAAGGAGAAGAGGCCGGCTTTTATCCTGAGGGAACTGCTGAATCTGATACAACAGAACCAGATACAACAGAAGATACAACAGAAGAGGCCGGATTTTCACCGGAGGAGAGTGCTGAACTTGAGGATGGAGAAGAGGCCGGATTTTCACCGGAGGAGAGTGCTGAACTTGAGGATGGAGAAGAGGCCGATTTTTCCCGGGAGGAGAGTGCTGAATCTATTGTTTTAGAAGATGTCAGCTGGCAGATAGATTACAGCCAGTCCGGAGGCCGGCTGGTTATTTCAGATTTAACCTTTAGTTTTCTGGAGAATATTTTTAGCGGCGAGGGCAGCGTGCAGCTGGCCGGGCCGGAAGGATTTGCCGGGTTTAATTCTGGGGAAAACAGAAATTTTGACGATGTTGGAGAAGCCGCTGATAATTGGGATACTTCTGCAGTTAGAGAAGGTGATGGGGCGGAAACCAGAGGAGAGACCGGTAGAGAAAGCGAAGGAGTAGCTGAAGAAGGCAGTTTTTCACCTGAGAATTATTCAGCTGTTGATTACTATTTTGAAATTTCGGGAAGTGAGATAGCTCTCGCCGAGCTGAAAGAGCACTTCCGGCTGGAGTTTCCGGCTGAAATAGAAGAAGAGATTTCTCCCTGGAGTCCGGGGCGGGCTGATTTTACCCTGGCTGTTACTTCCGGTCCTGTTCTGTCTCTGGAGATGGAGCTGATTGAAAGCAGAATTAAGGATCAGAGTTTTGGGGCTAAACTGCAGGGCCGCTGGCAGGAGGAGAGATTCTGGCTGGATGAATTGGAAGTGAAAGAAGCAGAGGAGCGGGGTCTGGCCCTGCTGCGGGGAGATTATGACCCGGCCGGAGCCGGCTATAATTTTCAGCTGGATCTGACTGGTCTGGAAGCAGGACTGCTGCTGGACTTACTGCCTGAGAGATTTGAGATTCCTGAATTTCAGGGAGATTTGCAGGCCAGCCTGACGGGTTCAGGCCAGGGTTTTTCTGCTGCTGATCCTGATGTTTCCGGAAAGGTTCGATTAACTGATTTTTATTATCAGGATCGGGATGAGCTTTTCGGTCCGGAATTCAGGGAGTTTTCGGCCTCCGAGGTCAGGGCTGATTTTTGGCTGGCGGAAGGTCTCCTGGAGGTGGGACCAGCCCGGGCGGAAACCGAGCTGGCTGGACTGGACCTGGGTGGTTATCTGGATCTGGTCAGTCGGGAGATGGATTTAAGACTGGAAACCGAAGAACTGGACCTGAAGGAGATGGCCCGGCTGGCCGGCATAGAGGAGGTTTTTACCGGCAGAGCCCGACTGGCGGGGCGGTTGACCGGCACCTTTGCCTCCCCGGGTATTTCGGCTGCTCTGGAGATTCCCGAGGCAGAAGTCTTCGGGGTTGATATCCGGGAGGGCTATGGCAATTTCTTCTATTTTGCCGAACGAGATCTGGTCAGTATCCGCGGTCTGGATTTTATCAGCCAGGATAGCAGTGTTCGGGGCCGGGGTGACTTTTACCTGGCCGGAAACGAGCCGGAAATGGAGGTCCAGCTTGATGTTGAGGAGCTGACCTATGAATATATCAATGAAATATTCGATATTGCCCTGCCTCTGGAGGGGGATGTCAGCAGCCAGGTGGAGATAAATGGCACCTTTGAAGATCTGGAGGTTGTTTCGGAAGCCACCTCTCGCAGCACCAGCCTCTCGCTGGGAGAGCAGGACTTTACCTTTGCTAATGCCCGTTCCAAATTTTACTGGAGAACAGGTGAGCCCTTTCAGGTGAGAAATCTGACTATGGAGAAAGAACAGGCTGTGTTTTACATGAATGGAGATTTCGCCGGAGAGTTTCAGGCTG
>PWHA01000079.1 GCA_003554685.1 Halanaerobiaceae bacterium | reverse complement strand
CAGAGAAATTATGTTTTCAAAATGACGGGTTTGAATTACCGGCGTGATATCTTCTCCCGGGCTAACTCCGGGACCCAGGGAGCTGACCTCTGGTCTAATTTCTAAAGTTATAGTATCATCCCTGGTGATGGTAGGAGTAAATTCCAGGGTTATCCCTACATCTTCATATTCAAAATCTCTAACCAGCTGTCCCTCGACAACCTGTTCTGACATTAACACCGGAACCTGGTCAGCAATAATAAGTTCTGCTTCCTCACCGTCAAGAGCCAGCAGACGGGGATTTGCCAGGGTCTTGGAAGCCTGCTCATCATCGAGAAAACGATATAAATTGGGAAGATTGATGCTGAAGTCGGAGGGCAAGATGTTGCTGAACCCAATATCTATAAGATTAAAATTTTGCAGCTCTCCCGGAGCGACTCCTCTTTCTCTTAAATCAGTATGAGAAATTTCTTCAATCCTAACATCTATCATGACCTGCCGGCGGGGTTGATCCAGTTCCTCAATCAGGCTCAAAGCCCGTTTTACTGCAGGCTCATCACCCTGGAGCACCAGAGTTCTTTCTCCTGAGCTGGTAACCAGATCAAGCTCCGGTTCCATTTCAGAAACAATTTCTCTCAATTCCTCTAAATCTATGTAATCAGCCCTGATGCGATGCTGCTCTTTAGCTTTCTCCAGGTCATCGAGCTCTTCCAAAAGCTCAAGGACATCTTCCACAGCTTCAGGTCTGCCTTCAAGATAAAGAATTTTATCATGAGCTTCAATTCTTAGTCTGTCTTCAGGGTACAAACCAGCAACCAGGTCAGCCAGCTCTCCAGCTGTTACATGCCTGGCTCGATAAAATCTTTCAACATCAAGATCAGGGACATCAATGTTATCGATAAAATCAGCTGCTTCTCTGATTTGATCTCTGCGGCCCTGGATAATCATGTCACCGGCAGCCGGGCGAGGACGGACTAAAAGGTCGGGAAAAAGAGCCTCAACTTCTGCTGATACAACCTCGGGAGATTGTTCTCGTAAACTTATAATTTCATATTCTCTATCCCGGGGGGTATCGATTTCAGCTAAAAATTCCCTGGCATCTTGAATTTGTTCATCAAAACCCTGGAGGATCAGTCTCCTTTCATCAGGTATGGTCTGGACATTGAGGCCGGGCAAAATATCAGCCAGAATATCCTGGGCTTCTCCTGCCTGTAAATGATCCAGGGTATAGAGCTCCCGTTCCACCTCATAATATACTTCTTCCAGCCTTTCGGGAGTGGCTACTATTAATAAATTTTCACTCTGGTAATAATCAAGATCTTTAAGCTTGAGCAGATGATCAAAGGCTTCCCAGAAAGTCACATTATCCAGCTGGACTGTTACATCCCCCTGGGCTGTATCATCTACTATAATGTTAACGTCAGCAATAAGAGCCAGGGTCCTGACAACATCCTGAATGTGAGCATCCCGGTACTGCAGAGTTATAAGAACATCCGGGTCAATCTCCTCTGCTGCTGCGGTCAGAGAACCTGCAAATAATAAGGTAAATATAAAAACGACTACTATCAATTTTTTAATTAGTTTATTTTTAATTAGTTGACTAAAATTAATATAATTAAAACCACTATCTTTCATTAACTGCCACCCCCCGGGCTTAACTGAAACTGTCTATTTCCTTTAAAAAAGTAAGCATTATTATCTTCAAAATTTACAAACTCATAACCATCATGAACTTCTCCCAGGCCCAGCATAATAATTTCACCTCTGTCCTGAATTAAAATAACAGTGCGATCTTCCCCCCGGGAAACTACACCCTGGACATTAAAATCAGGAGGAGATACAACAACCGGTTGAGGAGCAGGAGCTGCTGCTTGTGGTGCTGCCGGTTCAGGTTCTACCCCCACACGGTAATCAGCAAAGGGATCCCGCAGTATTTCAATTTCAGGTGAAGTTAGCTCCCATTTAGAGGTAAACTCCATGAGATCTTCAAATATATCCAGTTCCAGTGCCAGTGCTGGTGCTGGTGATAACATGATGAATGTTAATAATAACCCCAGAATAAAAACAGAAAATATCAGGAAAAATCTCATGCAGATCACTCTCCTTCTTCAGCAATAAATTCTGCCAGCTCATCCGGCTGATGAAAGAAAAAGTTAACAGCTACAGAAAGGTCTTCTTCATTAGCTGAAACCGAAAACTCCTCCACTACCAGCCGATAATCCCACTCATCAATCATGCGCATCATTTCCAGCAGGGGAAAATATTCACCTTCATAATTTAAGGCAAGAGGATGACCATCCTCCCGCTGCCCTTTAGAATAACTATTGATAGTCATATCTGTCTGACGGGAAAAAACGTTTAGAGCGGCCAGTATCTCTTCCGGCTCCCGGATAGCAGCCTCCAGAAGTTCAGCCCTCTCTTCCTCAAGGCTGGCCAGTTCTTCCTCCAGCTCGGGAATCTGTTCAATTCTATCCAGGGCTGTCTGATATTCCAGTTCCAGGCGATCAATATCCTGTTGGACTATCTCCTGGTCTTCACTGATCCACTGATAGGGAAAATAATAATAAAGTCCGATTACTAAGGCTACAAAAGCCAGGAGAAGCATAACTTTTT
>PWHA01000103.1 GCA_003554685.1 Halanaerobiaceae bacterium | reverse complement strand
GGCTCGCTGATCCGAATTTGATGCAGGTTGGCCAGCAGAGCTTCCGCCAGATCTGTTTCCAGTCCATCCCGCCAGAAAATTTCCAGCAGATTTCGCAGATCATAATAGAGGTGCACTTCAGCCAGATATAAGTCCAGATCTTCCTCTCTCTGAATCTCAACCTCCGTCAGCCTGATCTGATTTAAGGGCAGCAGGGAAAATTCTGAAACAGTTATTTCAGCATCCAGGGCTCTTTCCAGTTCGGTGAGGACCTGTTCCTGCCACTGCAGCAGCAGCCCGCTTTGATAAAAATAATAGGGCACAGCTGCCAGCCCAGCTAGAATTAGTAGAATTAAAATTAATTTTTTCCAGGTCATGGGCAGGCCCTCCCCGGCTTACAGCCCGGCACGGCAGGAAGACCCTGAAGGAATATTAATCACCCCGGCTTCCACCGTCCTGAGCTCTGGTATTGCTGTAACTTTCATCGCTGCTTTCATTATTGCTCCCATCGCTGCTTCTCTCACCATTATTTGAGTTATTAGCGTCACTATCATTGTTTTTATTGCCATAGTTTTTATTATCATAAGAATCATTGCTGCTCTCACTATTTTCTGTCTCATTATTTCTCGAATCGTTATTTCCCGTCTGATTATTATCTTCATTATTATCATCTTCACCATCTTCTTCAGACTCTTCCGGCAGTCCGTCTTCATCCTCTTCCCTGTCAGGATCCTCAATCATGAAATCAAGATAAAGGTCTCCCTCCAGCACATAATCAGTAGAGATAATTTCTCTGATTTTCTCTTCCTCGAGGGGAAGGTCTTCCTCAGGAACTTCCTCCTCAGGAGGTGTCCGGTCTTCCTCGCCATTTTCTGGCGGCTCCTCTTCTGCCTCTTCCTCTTCTTCGACCTCTTCCACTTCCTCAATCGGAGGAGCAGCAGGAAAACCGGGAAAAACCTCCAGCACCATCTCATTATTTTTGGGCCTCTCCAGAAAATCCTCAATCAACTCATCCAGACCCTGATAACCGACCGCCGAAACCGCCAGCTCGTCCTCGGGATCATAATCATCATAATAATGGGTCTGCCAGTATTGACCGTAGGTCTGCCCGCTCCGGGCCGAGAGAGTATTCGGTCCGGGATCCATATCCTCCGGCAGCTCCAGCAGCATCTCAAATTCAAAGCTTTCCTGGCGGTAGGGCCGGAGAGAAATCTTTAAATCCAGCTCATCTCCAGGATAGATCTCTCCCTCATTCTGGATTTCCAGCTCATCAATCAGCGCCACCTGATCCTCTTCCCGCACTTCAATATCAAAGGAAATATCAAAAAGTTCGGCATCAACAAAGGTATTCAAATTGATTATCTCCAGCGCCGCCAGCAGATCAGCCAGACTGCGGGCTGCTATATCCTGCTGGCTGTAATACATGTTATCCCGGCTCATAATAGTCCCGGGAATATTATTACCCATGATGCTCAGGCTGGTACTGGCAACTCCCGGACCAATCCGATCCAGTCCGCTGTCAATGGCCTGAAGCACTAGAATTGGCGGCAGATCCAGCAGCAAATCTTCCTCTCGGATAATCTGAATATTCAGGTTGGTGCTCTCATCTCTATCTTCATCATAGACATTAATTTCCAGGGGAACAACATGGGGATAGACTTCAAGCTCTCCGGAAATACCGGCACCCCGGTCCTGAGAAATTATTCCCTGAGGTACAGCCAGCGGGGTTCCCAGCTTGAAGGACAGATCTCCTGGTATCACCTGGCTGATCCGGGACTGACCGAAGAAAAAATTAACATTGCCGCGGTTTGTAAAGGGATGGCCAAAGGAAACTGTTTTGCCATCTTGAATATAAGTCATGGTTCCTATTGAAGCTATAGTTATATCACCCCGGGTCAGCAGGGCAGCCACCGAACTACCTGGTTCCAGCTCAGGATAGGTTTCCACCGCTGTGCCAGGGTCATCACCACCCGGCACAACCTTGAAATCTCCCGAAAAATAATCCTTAAGATTCTCTTCCAGATATTCCAGCCTCCGGCCTGAAAGACCGCTTACCGAAAGCGGCAAACTCAATTCCGGCAGCTCTTCAACCGGCTCCAGTTCGGCAGTGGGATCCTCCAGCAGTTCCAGCATCGGTTCAATCGGAGTGGCCAGTATATATCGGCTGTCACTATCAAGCCAGCCATAGGAAACAGCACCAATAATTCTGTCATTCAGATAGAGAGGGCTGCCGCTCATACCTGAGGCTACGCCTCCGGTTTCTTCTATCAGCTCGCCTCCCAGTTTAGCCAGAATAAAATCCCTTCCCGGCTCAAAATTGTAAAGGATATCAATAACTTCAAAATCAAACTCTTCGATTTCTGTTCCCCGCACCACAGTTCTGCCATAACCACTGTCTCCCGGCTGAACTTCATCCAGCGGCATTATCTCCTCGCCTGCCAGTGCCGGAGAAGTCAAACAGAACAGCAGGGCCAGAGCAAAAACTGCTGCAGACAGCAATTTATTTGTCCTCAACAAGGATATCAAAACCTTTCTCATTCCATTATATAATTTTTCTTCTTTTCTCTTCTTTTCTCCTGTTTTCTCTTCAAAATCTCTTCAAATAATTTTATTT
>PWHA01000279.1 GCA_003554685.1 Halanaerobiaceae bacterium | reverse complement strand
GATTGAATGTAAACCCTGTATTTAACAAAGGAGGGGTCAGCATAGATTATTTCTCCCTGGTTCCGTCCCATCATCTCTACCAGCAGGCCGATTAATTCATCAGAACCATTTCCCACAATAATTTCTTCAGGGGTGATGTCATAAAAATCTGCTAAATCCCGGCGCAGGGGCTCGGCCGTGCTTTCAGGATATTCCTTTAGTCTGCTCATTTCCTTTTCAATACCGGTCCGAACCCTGGGAGAACAGCCATAGGGATTTTCATTGGAAGCCAGTTTAACCGGCTCTTTAATATCATAATCTTCCCTGATTTTATCCTTGCCCCGACCGGGTTCATAGGACCTGAGACCGGAAAGATTCTTCTCAAGCAAACTGGTTAATTTCATGGGTTCTTCCCTCCTCAAAATCTTCCTGCTCAAGCCCGGCAGACAGCCTGGAATAGGAACCCAGGATCTTCAGATGAGAGGTTTTCTGCTTTAATCCTGTTATGATCTCCTTAACTTTGGGTTGTTCCAGATGGCCGGTAAAATCTATAAAAAAGAGATAATCACCCAGCATTTTTCTGGTGGGCCGGGATTCAATCCTGGTCAGATTAACATTCCGGGAGGCAAATTCAGCCAGCATTTCATGCAAAATTCCCGGCCGGTTCTTAATCGGGGAACAGATGATTGATGTTTTATAATTCTCTTTCTCTTCAGCAGATTCACTGCTGATCAACTCCTCCAGGCGGGAATCTTCTGAACGGGAGAGAACCACAAACCGGGTCCAGTTAGAATCATTATCCTGAATATCAGCTGCAATAATCTCCAGCTGATTTAGCCGGGCTGCCAGCCGGGAACCGATTGCTGCTCTGACTGTCGCACTGTCCTCCTGCCCCCGGGAAACAAGTTCAACCGCCTCGGCAGTGCTGCTTACC
The DNA here is from genome assembly GCA_003554685.1 of Halanaerobiaceae bacterium. Lineage (GTDB taxonomy): Bacteria > Bacillota > Halanaerobiia > Halanaerobiales > Halarsenatibacteraceae > T1SED10-84. The sequence goes on along the minus strand of PWHA01000279.1, from coordinate 1,686 downwards.
CGGCAGATCTGACAGCTATCTGAGAGTTTCTGGAGATAATCCCGGCACTGGGCCAAAGCCTGGGGATGGGAATAGATCTCCTCAATATCTGATATTGTGATTCCCTTTCCGGCAATTAACTGCTGGTTAATCGGCAGAATAATTTCACCGACTATCTGAAGCGAAACCTTATGGGCCAGATAATCTAAAGTCACATTAACCGAACCTTCCAGAGAATTTTCAATAGGGACAACCGCCAGATCAATCTCTCTGCGGTCAACAGCCTGGATTAAGTCCGGAATCTCCTGGCATGATATTCTGCTGTAATTATCCAGCCGGGAGATAAGTTCTTCTGCCGCCAGCTGGGTAAAGGTACCCGGCGGACCGAGATAACCAAGTCTCTTCATATTCATCACATCCCTGTTATCAAATTTAGATTGCCGAGGGCAGGACCCGGTCAGTATTGCGATCATCATAGCTGCCCATTTCCTTAATTTCCTGCATTAAAAGGTGGAACTTATCCGGCCTTAAAGACTGAGGGCCATCTGAGAGGGCCCTGCGGGGTTCAGGGTGCACCTCTATTATCAGACCATCAGCACCGCAGGCTACAGCCGCCCGGGCCATCGGCCTGACCAATTCCCAGCGACCGGTTCCGTGACTGGGGTCGACGATAACCGGCAAATGGCTGATTTCTTTAACCAGAGGGACCGAACTTAAATCCAGGGTGTTTCTGGTCTCTTCGCCAAAGGTTCTGATTCCCCGCTCACAGAGAATAACCTGATGATTTCCTTCAGTCATAATATACTCAGCAGCCAGCAACCATTCCCTGATGGTTGCTGACATGCCGCGCTTCAGCATAACCGGCTGTCTCAGACTGCCGATGGCAGAAAGCAGAGGGTAGTTCTGCATATTGCGGGCTCCTATCTGGATAATATCGGTATATTCAGCCACCAGCCCCAGATGTTCAATGTCCATAAGTTCGGTGACAATTTTCAGGCCTGTTTCCTCCCGGGCCCTGGCCAGCAGCTTAAGTCCCCTCTCACCCAGACCATGAAAGGAATAGGGCGAGGTTCGGGGCTTGAAAGCTCCACCTCTGAGTATCTCTGCTCCTGCTTTTTTAACCTCCCGGGCGGTGGTCAGAAGCTGCTCTTCATTTTCCACCGCACAGGGCCCGGCCATAACCACCGGAGCTTTACCTCCAATTTTCACCCGACCCAGCTCAATGACAGTTTTCTCCGGCTTGAATTTCCAGCTGGTAAGTTTATAGGGATCCAGAATAGCTATCACCTTTTCCACACTGGGATGGGAGGCCAGCCGATTTTTCAGAGTCTCCTTATCCGCTCCCTCGCCAATCAGACCAATTACGGTCCGCTCTACTCCCCGAAAAACATGGCTGTCATACTCCTCTTCCGGTACTGTTTCAAGCACCTGCTCGAGTTCTCCTTCTGCTGCTTCTGGTTTCATTACTACAATCATTTCAGCATCCTCCTTTAAATTTTGGTTGAAGATTGAGTTGTTAAATGATAAGCAAATAAAATTAAACCCGATAAATGTCAGGCTGAGGAACGCACCTTAAAATCCCCCTAAAAAACACAAAAGCCGCCCCTTGCAGGGCGACTGTAATCGCGGTACCACCTGTCTTGATTCCTTATGATTATATAGTTGCTAATTAACAGAGGAATCATCTCTTTTGAGAGCTGTCACTCT
>PWHA01000077.1 GCA_003554685.1 Halanaerobiaceae bacterium | reverse complement strand
TGAAAGCCGGTAAATAAACACTCACCCCAAAAACACCTCAGCACTATATCAGCGCTAGTCAGAACGCATATCCGCCAGCATTCCGGCCATCTCCTGATTCAGCTGATGCCCACTCCGAACCGCCAGCACCCTGGCAGCCAGCGGACCGGCCAGATAAAGATCCCCCAGCAAGTCAAGCAGTTTGTGCCGGGCCGGCTCCTCGGGAAAACGCAGACTCAGATTAGCCCCTTCATCATTAAACAGCAGCGGCTCTTTATGCTTGCCGCTCTGAGCCAGTCCCATCCTTTGCAGGTCGTCAAACTCCCGCTCCAGAGCAAAGGTTCGAGCAACTGCTATTTCCTTTTCAAATTCACTTAGCCGGACTTTCGGCTCAGCAGCCAGCGGCAGGCTAAAGCGATAATTCTGGTATCCGGGAGGCTCCTCACCGTAATCCAGCTGATACTCCAGTTTTAGACTCAGCTCCTCAAGTTTTTCTCCGGGAAAAGAGACAGCCCGGGGATCAGGAGCCTGAAACTCATCCGGAGGTAAAACCAGCAGATAGCTGTTGCCACTGCTGACAGCCATCGGTCGTTCCGGCACCAGATACTGCCGGGGTTTATCCTGTTCTTTAAACCCGCAGTCCTGAATAGTAAAATAATAAATTATAGCACTGCCCTCTTCACTGGGCAGTTCGGAAGAATCCAGCTCCACAATCACATTATCAATCCCGACAGCCCCAAAGGAAGCCGCCAGATGCTCCACTGTCTTTACCAGGAAACCATCAATCTCTTCATTTTCTTCTCTGGTTATATCGGCTATATCTCCTGCTTCTCTCTTTTTTTCACTCAACCTCTTCTCCCTTTGCCTTCCTTCAGGACAGATCAGAGAGGTGGCCCTGCCACTGGAATAAAGATTTCCAGGATGAGCTGCAACTTCCGGCTGCCCTTCCTGATCCACCCTTCGAAAAACAATACCCCGGTCCGGGTCAGCCGGCTTCAGCGTCAACCAACATAAACCACCGGTATGAATACCCCAGCCGCCTATAGTCACTTCCTTTTCAATTGTATACTGCCTACCATACTCCACTAGCATTCAGAGTCCTCCTTTGCCTGCTTCAATACTTCAATGCTTCAATCCCCCGTTTTATTTCGTTTAATTTCCAGGTAAATCCCCATGTCCCTCCGGAGCACAACAATAGATGAAAATATCACAGCATATTTTCAAGGTAAACCGCCATGCACCATTTGGAGCACAACAAGCGATGAAATTATTACAGCGGATTTTCAAGATAAACCCGCATGCTCCATTTGGAGCACAACAAAATATGAAAATAAAACATCATATTTTCAAAGTAACCCTTTACAAACCAGAACCTTAATCCCTAAACATCACTAAACCAACCCGCTTATAACTTATCACTAACGGAATCACTAACGGACTCCCCTGCTTCCAGCCATTAATTTCGTTTAAACCACGCATTAGGCCGCGCCAGTCCACGACAGGCCGCACTGGACCGCACCGATCATACCTGACCGTACCAGGTCGCAGTCGCACTGATCACTGATCATACCTGACCGTACCAGGTCGCAGTCGCACCGGACCACACCGAACCGCATCGAGTCGCATCAGACTGCCTCAGGCCCTAAATTTCAAGCTCAATAGTAACATTTCCTTCAGCCGTAAAGACCTGTCCCTCACCTGTATGGAACTGGGCTCGATCGCTGGTTATCCGATCTCCATTGGCCTCAACGATTTCAACGTTATTACGAAGTCGGAAAATCTCCTCCTCTTCGGAATAATCACCTTCGTCACTGGTAATCGTCCGTCCACCTTGATAGATGGTCAGTCCCGAATCCATGGTAAAGCTTTTGGTAGCCGAGTTGTATAACATCCGTGCAGTTGTCAGCCTGATATCATCTTGCTCAGTTTCCTCAGCTTCCTCAACATCCTCAGCTTCCTCAGCATCCTCAGCATTCTCAGCATTCTCAGGATCCTCAACATCCTCAGCCTCATCACCCTCAACTTCCTGGGTCAGGTTCAGCACTACATCTTCTTCAAAGAGAATATCATCCTCATCCAGATAAATTGTCATCTTTCCGGACCTGATATCACCCTGTTCCAGCAGGGTTTCAATATCCTCATACAGATAGGCAATGGAAGCTTCCCGGTCAATTTCCCCCCTTCGGGAATTAATCTCCATATCATCCCAGAAAATCGTTACTCCATCCTCCAGTTCAATCCAGTCAGACCGGTAGTCCATCCTCCCGGCACTGATCTGCATACTGGCTTCCACCGGAACTGCCAGCCAGCCAGAGAACAAAAAGCCCAGGCACAGTAAGACACCTGCTGCAAAAACCCCGGTTTTAAAATATTTTGTTTTTTTCATGCTGCTGCTCCTTTCCAAAACTTTATTCCAAAACTTCATCTAAAATATATCAAACATCATATCAGAATAATCATCAAATCATACCGGAATAACAAAATACCATGGTCTCCATCATGCCTCCAGTATACCTCCAGGACCCAAAAATCATCACAAAAACAGCCACACTCCTGCGCTGGCACCCTCAAAAATTTAAAACAATCGATTTAATGCCCGGTTTATCACACTAAACAGCTGATTCTGCCAG
>PWHA01000204.1 GCA_003554685.1 Halanaerobiaceae bacterium | reverse complement strand
GCTTCGGTTAGGAGTAGCTCACCTGATTCTGTTGATTCTGCTGATTTTTCTGATTCTCCTGATTCTTCGGTCGGCTCATCACTCAGGGTGATAATGGTTTCCAGGGGTTGAAGCAGCTGGAAGCGGTAGGTGGTGGAATTTGTGAGTCCGTTCAGGGTCAGACGGTACCGGTAGAAGGTCTCAGTCAGATTTTTTTCCTCATCGGTATTAGCTTCAACACCGGCAAGTGAAAATTGAGCCGGGTAGTTTTCCTGCCACTCATTGCTGGGGGAGGTCCAGAGATTGACCTGAAAATTGCCCGGAATGTCGCAGCTGAAGGTAACTTCTGCTCTGTTCGGGGTGATGATTTCCGGTTTAACCTGACGGATCAGATTAAAACTGCTTTGATCTTCATTTTGAGCCCGATAAATCTGCCGGGTTAAAAAAGCAGAGGCGTGGAGGCGGTGCTTTTTCAGCCGGAGATCCCAGGCTCTTTTGTCAAGATAGCTTAACTTTTTGTAGCAGCTGCCGGCACTGCCGAATCTGGCCATGTTAGCCAGACAGCCCGGCTCCTCGGTGGTGAAGGATTTTCTGCGTCTGCGGCGCAGATTTCTACCCTGCTGATCAATGTAATATTCGTGATCTCCGAAGGGGCCGGTGACCTGACGGCAGTATTTTCGGAGATCGAAATCCTGATCGGTTTTACTGGCTTTTTGGGCTTCTTGCAGCAGATTATCGAGGTTATCTTCGGAATTTAAAATCATATCAGCCATTTTTCTGGCCTCCTCTATAGTTTTACTGCTGGTCACTGCCGGCTGCTGCTATAAATTTTTCCTGGCAGTTTTTTTGTTTTTACTGGACAAGTTCCTGTTTTCGCTGGAAGTTTTTATTTTTTCTATAATGCTTTCTCTATTATATCTGTTTGTAATGACAGTAGCAAGAGGTCAGGGTAGTAAGGGTCTTTATTTGGGGTGTTAGATCCGGAGATATTTAATTTGTTAACTTTAATTTGACCCTTAACCTACATTTGCTTGACTCAAACATTGTTCTGGCTTGGCTCAAGAAGCGCTCATCCTACTCTGAAGTCAGATACTTGATGTTATCATCGGGAGTTCTATCCCGCGCTGATTAATTTAGGATTTGTTTATATTAGATTTTGTTGGGCTGGTTTGGATTTTTCATAGTGGAATCATGATATTATAAATAAAATAAGAAAATAATTTTTTTAGATTAGGGGGATATGATGATAGATAATAAGTTAAGAAGTATTATAGATAATACTTATTTTATTGGCGGTTCTCCTTGTAGTGGTAAGAGCACTATTGCAGAAGAACTATCGAAAAATTATAATCTAGATTATCTTAAAATAGATGATTATGAACAGGCTCATATAGAAAAAGCTAATCCTGAGCGACATCCTATAATGTATAAATGGTCTCAGATGAGCTGGGATAAAATCTGGATGCGTTCAGTTCAAAAGCAAGTAGAAGAGGAGTTCGAGTTTTATCGAGAGAGATTTCCAATGATTCTGAGTGAACTTAAGAAATTTCAATTTGATAGTAGAGTTATAATTGAAAGTGCTGCTCTTTTGCCGGAACTTCTGAAAGAATTAAACCTGGAAAAGCACAGAGTTATTTACTTAATACCAGCAAAAGAATTTCAAGTTAAGCATTATTCAAAAAGAGGTTTTAAAGATGGAGTTTTAGAGAAGTGCAGTAAGCCAGAAGAGGCTTTTAAGAATTGGATGGAGAGGGATCATTTTTTTGGTAGAAAAGTCAGGGAACAGGCTAAAGACCTTGGTTATAAAGTTATTGATGTCGATGGAAGGAGATCTATTGAAGAAAATCGGAAGCTGGTTAAAAGCCATTTTAGGTTAAATAGAAAAAATCAAAGAAAAAACTTTTCCTGATTATGTAGCGGGGATGAAAGCCGTGCTCTAACATGTTATCATAATAGTGAAGGCCTTTCTCAATCATGGAAAGTTTTTATTCTTGCCTTTCAGAAAACATTCCTGAGGTTTAACTGCAAAATAATAGATTACCTGCATGGTTTGTTCCCTCCTGACAAAATATAATGACTATATTCTATCAGATTATTTTTAGAAAGGAGAACTACTGCAGGTTAATGTTTCCTGCTTAACTACGCAGGTTAATATATTTTGCTTAAAAAAATGTGATTTGCGCTAATATATTTTGGTGATTTACAATGAGGGCAGCGCCATTTAATCCGAAAGCGTTTTTTCTGATAGCCCCAGTTGACCATCTTAAAACCGGCCTTACAGATGGGAACCCCATTTTCGTCAATTTTAAGAGGCGGATCATATTCAAGATTCCCGGAGTTTCTTTCATTGAGGTTTATGAAGGGTTCAATATTCCAGTGTTCCAGGAGCTCATAGGTGGGGTAATTATCATGAGCGCCGTCAAGGACAATCTTGTCGATGTTAAACTCAGGATTTAGCAGTTTCATTTCATAAAGAGCATAGGGTAACACCACACTATCATGTCTTGAAGCTTGGGCCAGAGTGGAGTACAGGGGTAAATCATGGGGACTATCGGCAGCAACGAAGGTATAGTTGCTATAGCCATAGACATATTTCTCTCGATGGCTATCCCAGCCCCAGTTGGCATCTGG
>PWHA01000286.1 GCA_003554685.1 Halanaerobiaceae bacterium | reverse complement strand
TTGTAGCCTCCGTCAAGGAACGGTTATGCACCGGCTGCGGTATCTGTGTGGAAACCTGCCCCTACAATGCCAAGGAAATTAACAGGGAGAAGATGGTTGCCGAGGTTAATGAGGTGCTCTGTCAGGGTTGCGGCGCCTGTTCTGCTGCCTGCCCCAGCGGAGCCTCGCGGCATTTGGGTTTTCAGAAGCAGGAGATCCTTGCCATGCTGGAGGAGACAATTTAGGGGATGTATTTATTGTTTTAGCAGTTATTGCTTAGTAATTATTGCTTATATGAAGTAATTATTGCTTATATGAAGTAATTATTGCTTATATGAAGTAATTATTGCTTGTATGAAGTAATTATTGCTTATATAAATTAACTTTTGTTTAAAGAATCTTCTCGTAAACCGGTGGCAGATATTAAAGAATATGGACTTGAGAATATGGACTTGAGGATATGGAATTAAGATTATAGACTTGAGAATATGGAATTAAGATTATGGTCTTAAGAAGGTGGTCTTAGCAAAATCCCTCCATTCCCTTTGAAGAATGAAATTTTCAGACACATTACACATACCTTATCTACACGTAAAGCAAGGTGAACAGGGAACAATTTCGCAAAAGCAGCAAAAATTTTGGTTTACGTGCCAGCACCTTTGTGGGCTCTGTCTATTTACTGAGAATTTTCTGTTAGTTGCTACTGTTATTACTGCCTTTATTTATCGACTTTAATTACCATTTTAAATATCGCTTTTAAATATCGCTTTTAATTACAACCTTTAATCAATGTCTTTAGTTACTGCCGCTAATTATTGCCACTGCTCCTGAAAAAACTGTCCTTTTATCTTGACTTCATTGCTAGGAGGCTTAAAAATGGCCGAATTCGAACCAAAAATTGTGGCTTTTCTCTGCAACTGGTGTTCCTATGCCGGGGCTGATCTGGCCGGCACCTCAAGAATTCAGTACCCGCCCAACACCAGAAATATCAGGGTGATGTGCAGCAGCTCGGTTGATCCCATATATATTCTCAAAGCCCTGCTGAACGGGGCTGACGGGGTGCTAATCGGGGGATGCCATCCGGGAGACTGTCACTATGTCAGTGGTAACTATAAAGCCCGCCGCAGAATTACGCTGGTAAAACAGATTCTAAAACAGTTTGGGATTGATGAAAAAAGAGTCTGTTTTGAATTTATCAGTGCTAGTGAAGGAAATAAATTTGCCGAAACTGTCTCCAGCATGGTTGAAAATCTCAAGGAATTAGGGCCCAACAGCTTAAAAACCAACTGGGAAATATAGTGAGGGATTATCATGAAAAAAACCTATAAAATCAGTGCTAAAGATACAGATGAAGATATCAGGACCCTGGTTGCCAGCAGACTCTTTATTCCGCTGCTGGAAAAGGATCTGGTTGACGGCATTCTTCTGCCCCGAAAATCTTCGGCCGGTGGTATAGTTGCCTCTCTGCTGAAAAATCCAGATTTTGCCGAAGTTTATTTCACCTCTCCGGTTCAGCTGGTTAATGCTGCCCAGCTGGTTTCTGATTTGACTTTTAAGGAGCCAGGTGATAAGGTTGCCGCTCTGCTAAGACCCTGTGAAGTCCGGGCTCTGGTGGAGCTGGAAAAGCTGCAGCAGGTTGACCTCGAGCACCTCCTGATAATTGGAGTGGACTGTCTGGGGACCTGCGAATCTGAAGAGTTCAAGCGGCTTAAAGAGGAGAGGGGAGATGAGCTGATTGCAGAGAGAGCTGAGGCTCTGCGGGCGGGCAGGGTCGGAGACTTCCCCCTGAGGGAGGCCTGCAAATTCTGTCAGTATCCCGAGGTGCCTCTGGCTGATATTAATCTGGCCCTGATTGGCAGCGGTGAGGAAGAGGTTCTGCTGGAAGCCCGATCCGAGGAGGGCGAGGCCCTGCTGGCGGATTTGAAACTGGAAGAGGCCCGGCCTTCGGAAACAAGGCAGGAGCTACTGGAGACTCTAATCCGGGAGAACAAAGCAGCCTGGGAGCAGGAGTTGGAAAGTTTTGCTGCCAGGATTGATGATATATCAGGGTTAATTGAAGTCCTGGATCTCTGCCGGACCTGTTTCAACTGCCGGACAGCCTGTCCGATCTGCTACTGCCGGGAATGTGTTTTTACTACCCTGACCTTTGAGCATGAAGGCCGAAAATACATTAAATGGGCGGAAAGAAAGGGCTCAATCAAGATGCCGAGCGATACCCTGCTCTTTCACCTGACCCGCTTAAATCACATGGGGCTTTCCTGCATAGCCTGCGGACAGTGTGAGAGTGCCTGTCCCAGCGATATTCCCCTGCTGAAAATCTTCAAGCTGATCGGGGAACAGGCTCAGGATCATTTTTCCTATCTGCCCGGAGAGAATCTGGAGGAACCCCTGCCTTTGACAACCTATCAAGAGGATGAATTTGAACCAAAATAAATTAACTGCATTTTTTAGAGTCAGACTGCAATTTCTAAAATCAGACTGCAATTTCTAAAATCAGACTGCAATTTCTAAAATCAGGCTGTATTTTCAAGAATCAGACTGCATTTTCTAGAATCAGGCTAAAGGAGGTCGAGCAAACAAGATGGGTGACGGCATGGTAACAATTTACCTGATGGGAAAGGCCTATTCAGTTCC
>PWHA01000306.1 GCA_003554685.1 Halanaerobiaceae bacterium | reverse complement strand
TGGCATCAACGCCCTTTTTCAGGGCCAATTCGATAATCTCATCTTTGGCCAGATAGGATTTCAGGGGCGTCTTTCCCCGGCCGATTTCATAGGCTTCATCGGCTTTGGTGCGAAATAAAGCCGTCTTATCAGCATCATGATAAATTGCCACCGATCTGATTCCCAGCTCCCGGCAGGCCCGAATAACCCTGATGGCCACCTCTCCCCGATTGGCAACCAGAATCCTTTTGAATTCTTTTATTTCTCTGCTTTTAACCATTAAACTCTCTACTCCCTTCTGGTAAATTAGTGTGATAAATTAAGAACTAAAATGAAATCCAATAGCTTTTTGTCAAACAGCCAAAAGACAATAGAAGCTATAATAATATAATAGTAATTATAACAGAATAAATACAGAAAATAATCCGAGAAAAGAATACAATTAAGAAACTTTAATTAGCTTCAATTTAGTTAATAATACCGGAGTTCCTTTTTTAAAAATTTGCGGTAAAGCAGTGCCCCAAAAACAAAGCCCCCGATATGAGCCCACCAGGCAATACCACCAAAGGCATTTCCGAAAGCCAGAGCCATTGTTCCATAATAAACCTGAGTTAGAAACCAGATCCCGATAAATATCAGGGCCGGTAGAGTAATAAGATAGGGAAAGATAAAGATGGGAATGACAGTAAGAACCTTGGCCAGAGGAAAGAGAAAAACATAGGCTGCCATCACCCCGGCCACAGCGCCAGATGCTCCAATAGTAGGCACCGGAGAAAGCCTGTTGAAAGCCAGATGGATCAGACCTGCTGCCAGGCCGCTTAACAGATAAAAAACAAGGAATTTAAGTTTTCCCATCCGGTCCTCAACATTATCCCCGAAAAGGGCCAGCATCCACATATTGCCCAGGAGATGACCCAGCCCCCCGTGCAGAAACATGGAGGAAACAGGAGTAAATAAATTATCCAGGGGTTGAGAGACAAATTCCTGGGGAATCAGCCCGAACTGATGGATGAATTCATAAACTTCAATTCGGCCCATTCGAGCCTGATTTATATAAATAATAACATTAATTGCTATTATAAGACCTGTCATCAGAGGTTTTTTCCTGCGGGGAATGTTGTCTCTTAAAGGTAGCATATCATTTTAACCTTTCCTGTTGCCGATATTTTACTTCATTATCCCAGCTGCTTTTGAACCAGATAAATTTTTTACCATATAATTTTTGTTCTTTGAACCAGATAAAATCTATTCCTCATAGAAGTTATTCCTCGAACTCTTCTTTCCAACTAACCTCTACAATCACAGTTATTGCACTATGCCTGTTATAAGCATTTTGCCTGTTATGCTCAGATTCGCTGGTTCCAGAAGAAACAGTTCTTTAATCTCGTTGTCTTAAATAATATCACAAAATAATGATACAGCCAAACTAATGTGACAATTTTACTGGAAAAATCACAGAAATTAAGGTATGCTAAAAAGAGGGAGGTGAGCCAGATGACAGATTTAGAACAGGCCCGCCAGAATCTGGACCGGGCTTTAACTGATCTTCTGGAAGAAGCAAAATTAAATCCCGGTGATATTCTAGTCATCGGCTGCAGCACCAGTGAAATCCAGGGTAAAAAAATTGGCAAGGCATCCAGCAGCGAAATTGCTCAGGCTCTATATCCGGTAATCAGCGAAAAACTTCAACAGCAAAAAATTTATCCAGCTTTCCAGGGCTGCGAGCATATCAACCGGGCCCTGACCATTCCTGAAGAATGCCGGCAGCGCTATAATTTGAGTCCGGTTACGGTTATACCTCATCCTCAAGCAGGAGGAGCAATGGCTGGCACTGCCTATCAAAATATGGAAAATCCCGCGGTTGTTGAAAGCATTAAAGCCCAGGCCGGCATCGATATCGGTGACACCTTTATTGGAATGCATCTCCAGCCGGTTGCTGTGCCAGTCAGAGCAGAAATTAAAAAAATTGGTGATGCTCATCTAACTATGGCTCGAACAAGACCTAAATTAATTGGAGGCCGGAGGGCTCGCTATCCTGAATAGATTGTGCCAGAATAAATTGTGCCAGTATGCCAGATTAATTCTCTGACATTGGATATCACAAAATAAAGTTTGAGAATAAAATCAGGACATTTTCCCGGGGGTTAATTTCAAAAAAATAGATAAACAAAACAGACAGCGGCAGATTGATCTGGCAGCATCGGCCGCTGTCTGATTTCTTTCATGTCATTATATTTTGCTGGTTTTGCTATTTAACAGTCTACCGGAGTCAGCCAGCAAGTTTATTCTACTATGGTTATTCTCTCCTCAGCCAGTTCTTCGCCAAATTCTTCTATCTCTTCAACATAGTCCAGCAGAATTTCCAGTTCAGTGCGGTCGCTGGTGTAGGAATCAATTACATCCACACCTTCACTGTAAAATTGATAGACATAACTGTTGAAACCTACAGTGTATTCTGCCTCAGGGTCAATTCTCTCACCAGCAACATAGATACGGGTTTCAACCGGGTCACCATCTTCCATAACTACTTCATAGGTCATACCGGAAACCTGGGTTGCCGGACCACCATACCATTGATTCTGATTGTGGAACATCTTCTCCAGATTTTCACCGGTAACGGTGGCAACAGTCACATTG
>PWHA01000311.1 GCA_003554685.1 Halanaerobiaceae bacterium | reverse complement strand
CTCGGCGGGTTCCACCCACACCGCCTAAGGCGGCGGTGCATTACCCGCCCAGCCTTGAGCGTCCACCAGCCAAACGCCCGTGGAGGAGTGGAACTGACTCCGATTAAATGGATACCCCCATGCCGGGTTATGTATTTTTAACTGCCGTTTTATGTATTTCTATTATGCCGAAAACATCTGTTCCAGCTAAAAATATAATCCACTTAAAAATAATATCAAATATGCATGGATCATCCACTGACATAGGTGACATTGGTGCCTAAATTATAGAAGCTTTCTTATGCCGTTTAATTTGATTTATATGGCGCTGGTTATATGAATTTTGGTTTACTTAAGATCACAAAAACTCCAACCCCAATATAGAGCACCGAGCTAAAAAATATGACAAAATTAATACTAAAAAAGGTTGGATACTCAAAATGACAACAGCTTGCCAAGCAGTTATCATAGTAAAGGTTATTACAGAGTTATGGGCACCTATAATAATATCCAGTTAGAATTGCTCCATCAAGAGTTTACAATAAACCAAGGTGGTTCAAGGCTGCTCGGTTAGTATAGAAATCAGTTGCCTTCTGGACATACCAGTTTCTTCAGAAACCTCTCTTAAAGTAGCTAGCGGAGAATAGGAATCAGGTAAATCCCAGACCTCAATAATCGTAATAACTGAGAATCCGGTTATTTCCGATATTTCTTCTATACTTTTACTTGCGGTAATCTCCTGAAATTCTAACTCAATATTCTCCATTGTTGCATGAGTAGAACCTAATCCTTGTAAAGATAATCTCCTTCCTCTTTCCCAGTAACCCATTTGGATAGTTGAAATTATAGTTATCCCTATAACCAGAACAGCTATTAGTCCGGCTTGATATGATTTCAGCGACTTTTTGTTGAAAGTAAAGGCTCCTTTTTCAGGGCATTTATCTATACACTTATAACATCTTATACAGTTGCTGTCGTTAATAGTTTCCATACTGGTTAAGTCTATATCAACCGGGCATACTTTATTGCAGGCGTTACAGTTTATGCATTCTTCTCTGCGGATCGGTTTTATCAAGCTGAAACGGTTAAAAATAGAAAGGGCAGCACCTAAAGGACAGAGGTAACGACAAAAGAATCTTTCAATAGACAAAGATAATCCCAGAACAACAAGGAGAATTATGCCACCCATCAAGACATCTTCGATTAACTCGTCAGGCTCAAATACAGTCATGAAAGCAGACCAGGGACACCATCCTTTGTAGAAAAGCTCTCCAATAGACCAGACGAAATAAAGGATTACTGCTAATAAGATGTACTTCAATGATTTAAGTAAAATATCGGTCAAACCATTAATTTGAATTTTTCTAATGCCCATCCTTTCACCTACCTGGCGTGACCACTCTCCCAAAGTGCCAAGTGGACAAAACCAACCACAAAAAATCCTTCCCAGTAAAATTGCTGAGAGGATAACGGCAACCATCAGAAATAGAGATGAACCGTGTGTTCTATGTATAAAAGTACCTTCGGTAATTACTGAATAGATGCTCACCAGACCCCCAAAAGGACAGAGAGCGTGAGCGGAAGGATATATATTGTCATAAGCGTGGAGAAAACCAAAAACCAAAAATGTTAATAAAATGATTCCTTGCCACAGGCTTCTGTTCATAATTTTTTTTAACATAATCGCAAACCTCCTAGTTTATTTTTTTAATTAAGAACCTATATGTTTATTATAGGAAATGAAAACAGCTTATTTATGGGAGACATGTTAAGATATTGTTAATTATTTCTATCCGGCAGGCATAAAACCATCACTATCCGCCAAATGAAGTATATTTTTTAAGCTAAAAATTTGAGCTAATTATTTGATTTACAGGGGCGCTGGTTTTAAGAAAATGACAAAACCATTTTAATCCTACTATAAAAAATAAAAAGCCCCCGGAGGGAGTTGTGCTCCAGTGGTATAAGCAGTCTTATGTATACTTCAACTACCGCCATACGATCTAATACTCGGGCTGGATTCAATAGTAACAAAAAGCAGCGGTGAGTGAAACAAAAAAACGTTAATGTGCAAAAGACAGTGAAGTGTGGAGATTGTGGGTAATCTGCCCCATGTAAGGCAGATTATCCACAAATCCCCACGAACGGCTGGAGCGGAACAAGTCCGGTTCAGCAGGAAAAACGCAGGCAGCGTTTAATATAGACGGTAGTAAAGAACAGGTGGTGAAATAATATGGGACGTCCTGTCTACTACCGTCAGCGTATCATCGGTCAGGCCAGGTCGGTGCAGGCGAAAACTTTGCTTAACCATCTGGCCTCAGAAATCCGGGCAAGAAGAGAGATCTCGGCTGAAGAGGCGCTATTAATCGCCCTTGACGCACTGCGTTACCTGGAAAAAGGGCTTTTAATCTTAGGCCCTGGCCAGATTGAAATGCCGCTAATAGAAGGGCTTGGCAGCCACTTCCGCCAGCCCCGCACCGGACAGGCTGAAAAGCTGGTTAACTTAACCATTCTAAGCGATGACGATGCCTTGCTGCTTGAAGAATTTGGCACCCGGGCCATGCAGCAGAACCGTCTGGCCAGAATGATTGAAGAGGCCTATGCTAAAGAGGCATTACTTGACGGTAACCGGCTCTG
>PWHA01000145.1 GCA_003554685.1 Halanaerobiaceae bacterium | reverse complement strand
CTAAGTATATTGCAGAGAATTTTCTGGAGGATGTTATCTGTTATAATGAAGTCCGGGGTATGTATGGTTATACCGGTTATTATAAGGGAAAGAAAATTTCTACCCAGGGCTCCGGAATGGGTATGCCCTCACTTTCTATATATGCCAATGAATTGATCCGGGAATATGGAGTAAAAAAATTAATCAGAGTGGGGTCCTGCGGTTCTTTAAGTAAAAAGGCCGGTATAAGAGATGTAATTCTGGCCATGAGTGCTTCAACCAACTCCAAGATGAATGAAATCAGATTTGATGGTCTGGATTATGCTCCCACAGCAGATTTTGATCTCCTGAGAAAAGCTTACAAAGCTGCCCGGGAACTGGAAATAGATCCTAAGGTAGGTAATATTTTAAGCTGTGATGATTTTTATAGCGACGATGAAGACTGGTTCAAAGTTTGGCAGCAGTACGGCACTGTGGCTGTAGAAATGGAATCGGCAGAGCTTTATACGTTGGCCGCCAAATATGATGTTCAGGCTCTTTCAATTTTGACTGTCAGCGATTCTCTGGTAACCGGGGAACAAACAACTTCAGAAGAAAGAGAAAAAACCTTTACTGATATGATGAAAATTGCTCTGGAAATTGCCTGACTTTACCGCCTGAAATTTTTCTCTGTTTTTCTGCCTGTGTTTTTCTGCTTGTTAATATTAAGCACTACAGCGGCATTTATGTTTTTTTAAATTTCTTTTGATTGTTCTTATTTTCAATTTCTAATGCCACTGTAGTGTTTTTTATTTTACCGCCAAACCTTAAATTTCTTAATCGACGTCTTCGTCAGTTTCAAATTTTTCAGCTTCAGCTGACATGATAACCTGGGTGTTAGCCCAGCGGTCTCCCATCCGGTGGCCCAGCTTGTCGGTGAGAACCAGGATGATCTCCACAATTGCAACTATCAATCCCACAATCGGGCCGATAACCCAGCCCAGTATTGGAATTATTCCGATTATGCTGCCAATTGCCAGTGGGAGATTTCTTTTAGCAGATACAGCCAGATCAACAAAATCTCCCTCCATATAGGCTACTTCCAATTTCATGAGTTTTTTACCAATACTTTTATTCTTCCACATTTCCTCGCTGGTTATCCTGTACATCAGGGCTTCTTTGAAAAGCATGTAGGCCGCACTTGCTATAAAGCCAACAAAGGGAACCAGTGCCATGACCCCAGCGATAAGACCGTCAATAATTGCTGCTACTGCTCTGGCAAACAGATCAGCTTTTTCCTTTCCAACTGCATTTTTGTCTGCTTGCTCCATAATAATCCATCCCCTTCCTTTAGCTTGCTATTTTTCTGAATTATACTACTATTTTCCTGATTTGTCAACTAATTTTACAACATTTAAGTAGCAGGAAAACAATCGAGGACTGGAGAATATTAAAACTGAGGGAAAATTTAACTGCTATTTTAGAACAAGGAGAGGAAAATGACACGACAGGATATTACAATCAGATGGATGCAGGAATTTGAAAAGGACCTGGTGGTTAATGCTGCCCGCAAGAGCTTTTCCCTGGTATTTTATGTTTTTTTGCGGATTTTTTATTTTTCTCGCAAACTCAGGGTTTTGATAGTTGAGAAAGAAGGCAAAATTGTTGGAGCCTCTGCTGTTAGTGTCTATGATTTACATCCGGATAAAGTAGGTCTGATTGATTTTATTTTTGTAATTCCTGAGGCGGCCGGCCAGGGATTTGGCTCCAGACTGCTGGAAAGATCGCAAAAATATTTTGCCCGGCAGGGTGTCGCTGATTTCATTGCCTTTGTTGATGGTTATAACTCGCCCTCCTGGATAATGTTTCATCGTCAGGGTTTTAGCTGGGTCAGCCTCCGGCAGCAGTTAAAACTATGGGGTAGTAAAACTTTTCTGCTCTGGTTTAAAAGCATGTATTTAAAAGAAATTGGGCATTTTATGCTCTGGAAAAGTCCAGAAAAGAAGAATCCGAAGGTCAGCTGGCGGCCTGGGGAGTTTTTCCTGATGCTGGCAGCTATTTCTCTATTTGCCTGGTGGGGTTTGCGGGGTTATGGAATTAATTATTACCTGCTTTTTCTGACCATGGCTGTTAATATTACTATTTATGAAGGGGCAGAGTGGTTGACCGCCAATGTTTTAGGCGTGAGTACCGAATTCAGGATCTGGGAAAATAGTATTACTTTTAATGTTCTGTTGCTAATAATTCCAGGGCTTTTTATTCCTGCTCATGGCAGTATTTATCTGACAGACTTTGAACACAACTACAAAAGCCGGCCTGAAATCAAGGGAAGAATGGCAGGGGTGGCCGTTTTTGCTGGTTTCATTTTTACTCTTGTTATCATAATACTGCACAGAATTTATCCGACAGAGTTTTTATTCGGGGCAGCAATCTTTTCTCTAATTTATTATACCTTTCAGACTGTGCTGATTTTTACACCCTTACAGATGTTTAAGGGTCGGCAGCTCAAGCGCTGGAAACCGAATCTCTGGTATATAAGTGTCACCGGTTGGCTGATTTTGGTTATACTTTTCTGGTTTTAGAAATCTGCTGTAAGAGGGTTTTGAGCTTTGAGGATTTTTTAAGGTTTAGCAGGAGTCTGTATTATAGCAGAAGGAGTGGCAGGCCTAT
>PWHA01000196.1 GCA_003554685.1 Halanaerobiaceae bacterium | reverse complement strand
GTCTGCATCCCTACCGCAGAGCGGCATTTCTTGATGGCCCCACCTCTTCGCTGGGTTATGTCTTCCCCTGGAGTGGTGGACTGCTGCTTCTGGTCACCACCATAGAAGCCCAGGCTGTTGAGTATGAATTTGTCGAGGCAGTCACCCCCACCCAGCTTACACCCTATGTGTTTTTCGGATTCGCTCTCCTTCTGGTTTTACTCATCGCCGGTCTAACAGGCTGGGACAGAAAGTTTGAGGGGCCGGAAGGACCTATGGGCACACCCGTAGATGAACCCTACAAGGGATTGATGGTTGAGGATCAGAAATAGAGCAAAGTATCTCAGGATATAACTGGCGGTCTTTAATTCAAAGGAAGCCACATGAATTCAAAGGAAGCTACATGAATTTAAAGGAAACTACATGAATTTAAAGGAAACTACAGAAAGAGAAGAGGGCGGCCGCCCGCCTTGGGGTGGGTCGCCCTCTTTTAGGTTTAAATGGTCGGTACCGGGTTCCCCCACTATTTTCGACAAAAATTTTAATAATCACCTTATAACTAGCTCCATATTTTTTCATCGACTCAGCATAAACAGGAAATACCGGTTTTCCAAAGAATAAAGATATAAGCTATAAATTTTTTCATACAAAGCATTATACAAAGCATTGCACCCTGTTTAGGGAGGGCTGTTGATTATGAGCGATAAAAGCGATCAAGAATTCAAAAGTCACAAAAGAATCCCTAATAACTCAAACTCAGCTGATCCTGAAAAAGGAAAAACATACAGGGAAAAGAAATATCCCATCCTGGAGTTTGACGATTCATCGCCGGTGATCAATCCTGAGAATATAGTCAGCAAAAGGGATGTCCCGGAATATGCTGTTATCTGCTTTTTTCAAGAGGTTATCGCTAACTTAAAAAATAAGAAAGAAACAAGACTGGTAACCAATTTGAAGAGCGAGATTGGTTTAAATCCGGTCTACGAAATAAAATTTCAGGATAAAAATCTGCTGGTTTTTCACCCCGGGGTGGGGGCACCGCTGGCGGCTGCTCTGCTGGAGGAAGTGATAGCCCTGGGTGCCAGCAAATTTATTGCCTGCGGTGGTGCAGGTGTTCTGGATGAGGAGATTCAGGTCGGCAAACTGGTTGTTCCAACTGCAGCTGTGAGAGATGAGGGTACTTCTTATCATTACTTGCCCCCGGCTCGAGAAGTTTCGGCCAGCAAAGAAGGGCTTGCTGCCATTGAAAAGGTATTGAAAAAACACAGCTGTGATTATCTCCTGGCAAAAACCTGGACAACAGATTCCTATTATCGGGAGACAGTGGCTAAGGTGCAGCAGAGAAAAAAGGAAGGCTGCTTGACGGTGGATATGGAAGCTTCGGCGTTTTTTGCAGTTGCCAGACACAGAGGGGTAACCCTGGCCCAGATTTTATACGGGGGAGATGATGTCAGCTGTGAAGAATGGGATTCTAGAAATTGGGCTGATAAAAGGAGTATCAGGGAGGAGGTTTTCTGGTTAGCAGTTGAGGCCTGTCTGGAGATGTAGAGAACGAGAGGCCGGCAGAGTCGTATAGTGGACAGCAGGGACAGAGATTATCTTAAAATAATGAAGGGAGAAGGGATAATCATGCTGGTTTATCTGGTTAAAGTTAAGGTTAAGGAAGACAGAATCGAGGAATTCAAAGAGGCCACTGTCAGAAATCACAGAGCCACTGTCCGGGAACCGGGCAATTATCGCTTTGATGTTCTGCAGAGCCAGGAGGACCCCACCAGTTTTACCCTTTATGAAGTTTACAAATCAGAGGATGCCGTTCAGGCTCACAAAGAAACGGAGCATTATCTGGAGTGGCGGGAGACAGTGGCTGAGATGATGGCCCGGCCCCGGGAGGGAATAAAACATGAAGTGATTGCCCCGCGGGAGAAAGCGCAATGGTAGAAACCTTTTCCTTTGAATTTGCGTCAACTCCTGATATTGTCTTCGGCTGTGGGGCCTTGGCCGGGCTTCCTTCTCTGATTGCTGAGCAGGGTGAAAGGGTGCTGCTGATTACAGGCGGCTCCTCTCTCCAGAAATCAGGAAACTTGCAGAGATTGATTGCTGACCTGGAAGATAGGGTTGAGAGCATAGAGCTGGAAAATGTCAGCGGCGAGCCTTCTCCGAAACTCGTAGATGAGCTGGCCGAAAAGCACCGCTTCCCGGCGCCGACGGTCATTGCTGCTGTGGGCGGCGGCAGCGTGCTGGATGCCGGCAAGGCTGTTTCAGCCCTGATTCCCTGTGAGGATTCGGTGATGGCTTATTTAGAAGGAGTAGGGAAAGGAAGGCAGCACTCCGGGAAAAAAGTGCCCTTCATTGCGGTGCCTACTACCTCCGGCACCGGCAGTGAAGCTACCAAAAATGCCGTGCTGAGCAGAGTGGGTGAAAATGGTTTTAAAAAATCTCTCCGCCACGATAATTTTGTCCCGGACCTGGCTCTGATTGATCCTGAACTGGTGCAGAGCTGTCCTCCCGATATTACTGCTGCCAGCGGCCTGGATGCCATTTCTCAGCTGCTGGGAGCCTATCTATCCACTGAAGCCTCCCCCCTTACGGATTCACTGGCCCTTAAAGCCCTGGAAATGGCCGGAAATTCTTATTATCTGACAGTTGCCGAGGGGAAAAACTTAAGGGCCCGTGCGGATATGGCCTATGCCGCTCTGATTTCCGGGATCGTTCTGGCCAATGCCGGGCTGGGTATTGTTCACGGCGCCGCTTCACCCCTGGGCGGTTACTTTGATATCCCCCACGGCGTGGTCTGCGGGACGCTGCTGCCGGCAGCTGTGGAAAAAAATATTGAACTTCTGCGAGAAGAAACCCGGGAAGATAGGGGTGCTCGGACTGAGAGCCGTCAATTTCTCGAAAAATATGCCCGGGCCGGAGCACTGCTGAACCAGGAAGCTGAACCGGGGCGGATGGATCTTGAGGTTCAGGTTGAAAAGTACTGTGATAGGCTGATTGATATTCTCTATGAATGGGTCGAAAAGCTGCCCATTTCCCGGCTGGGAGAATACGGTATTCGGGAAGCTGATCTGGGGAAGATTGCAGCAGAAACGGGATGTAAGAATAATCCTGTGTCTTTAAGCAGAGAACAGATTGAGGATATCTTGAGAGCCCGGCTTTAGAGGATGTTCCGTTCCTGATTGAAGATGGGCACCACCCGAAGTACTGTACCTGTAAGTGAACTAGGAGGGCATTGCCCCCATAAACAGATGAAAGGGTGGGATGATACCAAAAGCTCTTGTTATCCTGTTATTCAGAGATAATGTCAATATTGTTTGTGTGGCGTAGGGTGTAAAAATTTCAAAAAATATAATCCAGCTTGTCATTTCCCGGGGAAACCCGGGTTTTTTTCTATGTTAACAGCCCTTTTAAGCGAAAAGTTTTCGGCCAGGTGTAGTTTTATATGTTTTTGGTAATCTAAAAGTACAGAGAATGGCAACTAAAAATACAGAGATGTGATAAAAAAAAAGGGACATCTCGTAGCATCCTAGAATATAACCTCTTGAACCCTAATATTCAGGAGGTAGAAAGGATGCTAGAAATGACCCAGATTAACTATATCAAATTTTTAAGAGAAAAAGAAGATCTGAGCATTACAGAAATTGCCAGTAAACTTGAGATTAACTGGCGAACAGCTAAAAAGTATGCAGAGGAGAACTTTGATACGGAAAACAAGGTTAAACAAAAGCGCGATAAGCCGGTCATGGGACCCTATTTTAACCTGATTAGAGCCTGGCTTGAAGAAGATTTAAGGATGCCGAAAAAACAAAGAAGAACTGCCAAAAAGATTTACAATCAGCTTAAGGAATTAACCAATTTTGAAGGTTCCTACCGTTCTGTCAGACTCTATGTCCGCAAACTTAAGCCTGATTCAAGTTAAAACCTACCAAGAATAACTTCATCTTCATCAAGAATACCGGCCTCCACCAGGGCGCGCTGATAGGATGTCGCTTCTCTTGATACTCTCACAGTTGCCCCGGATACAGTGTCAAAAGAATCCTGCACATTACGGGTTGCGCCAGTGGGAACATCCACACCGAATTCGTTGTCTTCATTTATACTTTCAGAAAGCGGCATTGACTGACCTGTAAGGACATCATCGGGGTTATATAAGTTACTTACTTCCGTAGCATCCCGGCCAATCAAATACTCTGCTATGGCCTCATAGTTGCCTGACCATCCTCCCCGACTGTCATATCCATAATTTACATCCATGGGAACAGGTTCACCGTCTTCAAATTCTACTCCCATTGCTTCTAGAAGCTCTTTAACACTCGTATCGCTGCCCATTCCTTCAAAAGTTCCTCTAGCTGTCATTACATGATTCCAATAGATAAAATCAAAAATAGTGTCATCACCGTAATCTCCTTCCCAGTCGACTTCCTCGTCTCTAGCAGCCCTCCAGTTGGGATGAAAATTATCTCCACCCAGGGTTAAATCCTCACCAACAGTTGCATTTTCAAAGTCAAAATCTGCCTCAAACTTCATCTCATGCATAAACCTGTACCAGGGATCGTGCATAACTGCTGCAACTGTGCCATCATTATCTACTGCAACGGCCCAAAGCGATTTTAAGCTATTAGTGGAAATTTTGAACATGGAATTACCCAGCTCATACTCACCTTCTTCATTAAAACCAGCTGTGGTAGGTTCCTCAGCAAAATTCACCCAGATATCAGCGCTATCGTCATTGCGGGTCCCCCAGTAGCCGTCATACTTCTGCCAGTAGCGTATATCGACATCTTCAATAATACCGTCTTCATTCAGGGTCAATATGGTTTCTATTTTTCTCTCAGCTTCATCAAGTTCTACCCCTTCTACTTCGTCCATCCAGGAATAACCAACGTAAGTTCCTTCAAAATTTTCTTCTATAGCATCACCTACAACAACTTCTCCTTCCCAACCAACCATCGCAATCATAAATATCGCAAGAATAAGAATGCCCAAGAAAATAAGCTTCGATGAATTTTGCAATTTTAACCCTCCTTAATGTAATTTGGGACCTGTTAAGTTATATGAAATTTGAGCTAGCCTCCCTCCTGGGCATACAATGGTTTTAAGCAAACTTTTAATACTTCCCAGGAAAAGAGATTAATATTTATGCCAAAAGCAAATGATGCTACCTGTCCTAGTTGTCATTCCAGTGACCTGTACAAATTCGGTTTTGACGAATATGATAATCAAAAACATCGTCATCTTATTATCGGGGCTTCATTTAGTTGCTATCACCTCCATGCCAGCACTAGGAAAGTTTCTCAGCTTCTCAAGACCTTCTCCAATGTTGAAGTATCCCATGTAGCTATTGCTTCCTGGACGAAAAGGCTTCAAACCTTGTGAGAGTGTATTACAACTCATTACTTTCTACTTATTTTTCTACAATTTTATTAGTTCTCATTCTACCTTCAATAAACTTACTCGCTGCATTGCATCTTCCAGTGTGTCGAGGGCGACGGGAGCAAAATTCAACAGAGCTTTTATGCCATCCTCCATGCAGCAACAATTCTCCATTTTATCATACTCTTTTCTATTATATATAAAATCTATCAATTTTGTCAAGAATATATGCCAATGTGTTTGTGTAAAGCAAATGACCGGCCAGCTTCCAGTGCTGGCTGTTCATAATTTTTAATTTTTTATTTATCCGGGGATTTAGACTCCTTACTCCACCCGGGTTACTCTGTCAAAAAGCTGTATCCAGTTGTTAGCATTATAGGGATGAACTTCAAAACCTTCAAAAACAGCATGGATTACAGTAACCTCTTCATCATAGTCAATAAATGCTTTGGGATTCTCTGCTAAAATAAGCTCCTGAATTTCTTGGTAAATTTCTCTGGATTCCTGACTTGCTGGATTTACTGTTCTGCCTTTCTCCAATAATTCATCTACCCGCTCATTGGAAAAGCCAACCCTATTTAATCCTTCACTGTGAAATTGACGATACATAGCTCTATCAGGATCAATCTGGCCGGTCCAACCAAATACATACATATCAAAATCTTTAGTTTCATACAGCCTATCAAGATATGCTCCATACTCTTCAACCCTCAGGTTAACTTCAATCCCAAGATTATTGAGCTCATAAGCAAGTATTTCAGCAACAGATTCCCAGAAATCTCCTTCGGCAACATAGAGGTTGACCGTTTCTCCTCCTTCAAGCCCGGATTTTTCAATATATTCCCGGGCTTTGTCCATATCGTATTCAGGATAATCAAGCTCAGCATTAAAGTGATCCATATAGGGCATTACCGCTGATTTCCCGGGCTGTCCAAGGCCTGCTTTAATGTTTTCAATAATTCCCACTCGATCAAGGGCATGGGTGACAGCTTTTCTAAAATAGGGGTCCTGCATAATCTCTGGATTCTCAGTAGTTTCCTGATTCATCGCTACATAATTATATCTTGGAGTTGCAGTTCTTTTCACTAAAAAATCAGGATCTTCTTTCAGGAGCTAGTTGAACTTTAAAGGAAGAGGTGAGATGCATTGCCAGAAAAAATCGTTACTCCCAGGATTGAAAGCCCGGGAGCTTTTGAGCCGGTTAGGGCTTTAACTTCTGCAAAGCTTGAGCGGTTCCGATGATTTGTATTAATTTATTTATTTCAGGTTTATGAAAATCTTTATCTCCTGTAACTATGGCCTCTGCTTTAGCATTAAAAGCGGTAGCTAAAATTATCAGATCGCCCTTATTTAGGTCAATCTCCAGATCCCGGCTATTTATGAACTGTTTAACCTCTCGGGCAGAGAGCAAGGGATATCTTTCTGCTGATTCAACCAGCAGATTTAAAACTGTTTCTGCCTTATCTGCCATTTCAGAAAATTTAGCTGCTATTACGTTTTTAGTTTCCCGAAGGACAAATTCAGATATAATAGCTTTGTACTCGCCTGCCACTGCTAATTCCAGCAGCTCACTTTCTTTTCCCGACCAAAACAAACCGGAAATGATAATATTAGTATCCAGCAACCACCTATACATCCGGATATAAATCCTTAACCAGTTTCTCCCGGGCTTCCTCAATCATCTGCTCGACTTCTTCTTTGTTTAAATCCTTTTTTTCGACTTCCTCCTGCAGCTCTTCCAGCAGATAAGAAAATGCGGAGGGCTTGCTTAGCGTCAGACAAAGCTCTCCCTTGATTTCTTTCAGTTCAAATTTGACTTTATCGCTGGGCTTAATATTCAATCTTTTCCGGAACTTCTTGGGTATGGTAACCTGACCCTTGCTCGTAACACTTCTGGTTTCAGCGGCGACACTCATTTTACTCCCTCCTCAAAGTAATACTGTAATACTTCTTACATATTTATTATACCTAATTTCAGGACAAGCTGCAAATATTGTTTTGTTTAAAATCTGGAAAGCTTTTCACAGGATCAGGATAATGATCATGATATAGCAGAAGAAAAATTGATTCACTAAAGAGATATTTGTACATATAATTTAATTCTGCTGCATAATTTCTGTCTTACGTGCCGGAAACTTATGTGTTCTGTACCGAAATCTTCGCAATTATCAAAAAAATACATGCTAAAAGCATTATTTCCAGGGTAAAACAGTTAAAAATATTTATCTTTTTATACCCCTCATACCCCTCATACCCCTTATACCCCTTATACCCCGAGATAATTTTAATTTTTACCCTTAAAAAACTCTAAAATGGTAATATAATATGGTGAAATAAAATAAAGGGGAAGGTTAACTCAAGCACAAGTTAACCTTCCCCTGCATAAATTTATTTAAGCCAAATATCCAAGATTATCAGAATTATTTCCTCAATAAACACAAGACACAAAAGGAGCATTAGGCGCATTCCCGTTAGCTGACATTCTGTAATTCTGAAATGCTGATATTCTGCAACTCTGCAATTCTGTAATTCTGCAATTGTGCTATTCAGCCATTCTACTATTCTGTTATTCAGTTATTTAGCTATTTTACTATTCAACTAGATCAAAGCGGTCAGCTTTCATCACCTTATTCCAGGCTGAAATGAAATCCTGGACAAATTTATCTTCAGCATCATCACAGGCATATACCTCTGAAATGGCCCGCAGTCTGGAATCAGAACCAAAGATTAAATCCACTCTTGTTCCTGTCCACTTAAGCTCTCCGGATGACCGATCTCTACCCTCATAGATATCTTCATCCTCTGCTGATGGCTCCCAGTCAGTTGTCATATCAAGGAGATTTACGAAAAAATCATTGCTTAATTGTCCGGTTCGGTCAGTAAATACCCCGTGCTGGCAATTTTCGTAGTTTGCTCCTAATACCCTTAAACCACCTACTAAAACCGTCATCTCCGGCGCAGTTAATGTGAGCAGCTGGGCTTTATCAACTAACATTCTTTCTGGCGGTATGGTGTACTTGTTTTTGGTAAAGTTGCGGAAGCCATCTGCTTCTGGTTCGATCAGGGAATAAAAATCCTCCTCGGTCTCATCCTGAGAAGCGTCGACCCGCCCCGGTGTAAAGGGAACTGTCACCTCATGACCTGCCTCCCTGGCAGCCTTTTCAATTGCAGCACATCCGCCTAATACTATCAAATCTGCCAGGGAAATTTTTTTGCCTGTTGTTTGAGCTTGATTAAATTCTTTCTGAATTGCCCCCAGAACCTGCAATACCTTCTGCAGTTGTTCAGGTTGATTAACTGTCCAGTCTTTTTGCGGTTCAAGTCTGATTCTGGCCCCATTGGCTCCTCCGCGTTTATCGGAGTCCCGATAGGTTGATGCCGAGGCCCAGGCAATTTTAACAAGCTCGGATATCGATAATTCCGCAGCCAGAATCTTCTCTTTAAGCCCGGCTATATCTTCTTCCTCAACCAGGGCATAATCGGCTTCCGGCAGCGGATCCTGCCAGATAAAATCCTCTTCTGGAACTTCTTCTCCCAGATATCTGGATTTTGGGCCCATGTCACGATGAATTAATTTAAACCAAGCTTTAGCAAAGGCTTCGTCCAGGGTTCCCGGGTTTTCATAAAATTCCCGGGCTATCGGTTCCAGAACTGGATCAAATTTCAAAGAAAGGTCGGCAGTAGTCATCATCGGCCTCAGTTTCTTATCAGGATTATGAGCATCCCGCACCATATCCTCTTCCTTAACATCTTTAGCAAGCCACTGTTTGGCTCCGGCAGGGCTCTCTACCAGCTCCCACTCATACTCAAACAGCAATCTCAGGTAATCATGATCCCATTGAGTCGGATCCGGTGTCCAGGCACCTTCTATCCCGCTGGTTATCGTATGCTCTCCCTTGCCGGATTTAAACTCACTAATCCATCCCAGACCCTGCTCTTCAATAGGAGCGGCTTCCGGCTCCGGACCAAGCAATGAGTCGTCACCAGCACCGTGACACTTACCAAAGGCATGTCCCCCGGCAACTAGCGCTACTGTTTCTTCATCACTCATTCCCATCCGGGCAAATGTTTCTCTGACGGCTTCACCGGAAGCTTCAGGGTCGGGATTGCCATCCGGCCCCTCTGGATTAACATAGATAAGTCCCATATGAGTTGCGGCGAGAGGTTCTTCTAAATCACGCCCCCCTCGATACCTTTCGTTAGCGAGCCATTCCTTTTCTTTACCCCAGTATATGTCTTTTTCCGGTTCCCAGATATCTTCACGCCCTCCACCAAATCCGATCGGTTCAAAACCCATTGATTCCAGAGCACAGTTGCCGGCAAGTATAATTAAATCAGCCCATGATATTTTTTTTCCATACTTCTGTTTTATGGGCCACAAAAGTCTCCTGGCCTTATCTAAATTGGCATTATCCGGCCAGCTATTGAGGGGTGCCAGCCGCTGATTTCCAGTACTTCCCCCACCGCGACCATCAAACAATCGATAAGTGCCAGCACTATGCCAGGCCATCCGGATAAATAGGCCGCCATAATGACCCCAGTCAGCTGGCCACCAATCCTGCGAGTCTGTCATTAAATCATAGATATCATTCTTTATGGCCTGCAAATCCAGTTTCTTGAATTCTTCCGCATAATCAAAATCAGGATTCATTGGATTCGATTTTTCAGAATGCAGGTGAAGAATATCAAGATTTAATTTGTCCGGCCACCAGTCAAGATTTGTTGTTCCGTCCTTAATTCGGCTCTCGCCTGTTGCTCCAGTTACAGGACATTCCCTTTCTTTGCTCATGGTATTTCCTCCTTAGTGCTCCCTTTAGTTTGTTCTGTATCTTTGGTGCGAGTTTATTTGGTGGGTACCGGGTTCTTCTCGTTTCTTCGACAAAATAAGCAAAAGTAACATTCCAGGAGTGCTTCCTGACCGGATCTGTCAGGTATAACTGAGGGCGCATAAACTGGCAGGCTGCTGCCTCCCGCTCAATACCGGGAATTATTAAAACGGAGTTAAGTATTTAACAGTATGGTTACTCTTGTACTTGTATTAATAATTCCCTATCAAAAATGAGATTCCTGCTTCTGACTCATATATATGGAAAAATATTAGAACAGCTGGCAATTAAGCCAGCCGTTTTACAGTTTAACCTGTGTTTTTATAGATGTCAGCCTTATTCTCCGGGGCAGGTTAATGGCTGGTTTGCCTTTATGCCTTTATAATGGGAGTGGCATACTGGTCAATGCCAGAGAGATAAAAATCTCCCCGGATAGTATTCGCAAATGAGAGCCCAGCGAACTGCATCATTTTTGCTGCTGTCTGGCAGTTGTTCTTCACTGATGATGTCTGAGAGCACCAACCTTCCACCCGGTTTAAGAACCCGGTTTGCTTTTTTAAAAGACCCGGTTCTTCTCGGCTGAGAGGCTAATAACACCATTCGACATTACCACATCGAAAGACGCATCCTCAAAAGGAAGTTTCTCGACCCTGGCGGAAGGTCAGCCAAATCGAAGTAGTAGTCATTTAAATATTGAGCCCCTTTTGTAGGGGGCGAGGGAGGCGGGAGCTGAGACAGTTGAAGTTTTTCTAATTGAAAAAGATATCAAACACTGTCGTGGTTGTTTTGTTTGCTGGGGAGAGACTCCTGGTAAATGCGCAATTGATGACGATATGGCTGAGTTATTAGATCTTTATCTGGATTTTGACTATGTGGGAATGGCTACTCCGGTATATGGATTATTTATGACTGCTTTATAAAAAAACTTTACAGATCACTTTCTACCTCTGGCCGGTATATTCTTGATGTTCAGGTTTCGGAAACAATTCAGAGCTTTCTAGCCGATATCGGTATTGAGGTAAACCTGGAGACCATGGACTGGCCTACCTATCAGGGAATGATTTCTCGACCTGCCCATGAGGCCGATCATCATATGGCTCTTTTAGGCTGGGGTCCTCTGCCAGAGGCTCATCACGTGCTTTATTCCATGTTCCATTCTTCCCAGCATCCCCCGGCAGCATTTAACCTTCCCTTCTATGATAATGAAGAGTTTGACAGCCTGATTGAAGAGGCCAGCCGGACGCTGGATGAAGAAACCAGAATAGACCTCTATTACGAAGCCCAGAGCTTAGTCTGGGAGGAAGCAACCTGGATATTCCCTTACACTCAAAATATGGTTCTGGGTATTGATCAGGAGCTTGAGGGTGTAGTTATTTATCCCTGGGAGATGTTCTCCCTGACAGGAGCCCAAACTGATTAATTTTCCTACCCTTTGGTTACCCGATAAAGCATAGCCAATCGAATTTTTCTGAATTGACAGCATCTCCGGCATGCTCCGTTGTTCTCTATGGGGCATGCCGGTTTGTTGAAATTAAACCAGGCCCATTCAGTCAGCGCAGGTGATAATTTAATGCTGGCTTTTCCTCCTTTTTTACTGGCTTTAAGTTTGATAGCGGTCATCGGGGTCGGTATGCAGAATGTTATGCTTTCTGTCGGTATCAGTACCATGCCAATCTATATCAGGCTGGTAAGGAGCGAGGTCTTTAAAATTAAAGAACAGGAATATGTGGAAGCTGCCCGGGCGCTGGGTAAAAACGATATCGGAATTATTTTTTGTCACATTTTAAGAAATGTATTTCCCATAATTATAGTTCAATCAACCCTTTATCTGGGAGTTGCTTTGCTCTACTCCTCCGGTCTGGGTTTTCTTGGTCTCGGCATCCAGCCCCCTCTTCCG
>PWHA01000119.1 GCA_003554685.1 Halanaerobiaceae bacterium | reverse complement strand
TCCGGTTAGAGGCGAACAGTTTAGTTCGCGGTTCCACTCTAATTTCAGGCCCGGCAATAATTATTAAGCAATTGATGGCCTTCTTCTCAGCTGATAACGGCAGCAGCCGGAAAACATTACTAAACCTCAATCATAACTCATTCATAAATTTCCTGTTTTCAGCTCCGGGGTGGTTTTCTTCAGGAAGCTGCCAGGATGCTTTCAACCGGGACATCCCTCTCTCGAGACAGCTTTTGCCTGATTACTCTTCCCCATCTAAGCATTAAATAATTCTATTTAATTTTTTTTTCTTGAATATTTTATTCTTGTTGAATATTTTATGATTACCTGAAGTTAGAATCTGCAATTCTTTCCTGATAATATTCCCAGTAATGATTTTCCAGATAACATATGTCCAAGTATATCTGTCCTGGTCATATACTATTTTGTCCCTTCATATTACTATTTTGTCCCTATTATATTACTATAGATTTTCCCTGTCAAGAAATATTCCCAGTCAGGCAGAAAAATATTATTCCGGTCAACAATTTTATTAATTTGTTTTAATTATGTTAAATTCAACCTGAAAACAGCAATCAATGTTTAAAATGGCGCTGGCCGGTGAAGACCATTTTTATGTCTGATTTATTGCAGGCTTTGATAACCGATTCATCCCTGATTGAGCCCCCAGGTTGAATTATGGCCTTAATTCCCAGTCTTACAACCTCCTCCACTGCATCAGGGAAAGGAAAAAAAGCATCGGAAGCCATTACCCCGCCCCGCTGCCGGCCAGAGGCTTTCCGGCCGGCCAGCCTGACTGCATCAATTCTGCTCATCTGACCGGCTCCCACTCCTACCAGAGCATTGTCCCTGGCCAGCACAATGGCATTGGACTTTACATGTTTGACTGCCTTCCAGGCAAATAAAAGATCCTCTATTTCACTCTCTCCCGGTTCAGCCTCTGTCACCGGTTTAAAATTATCCCGGGAAAGCTTAATATCATCTGTTTCCTGTAGCAAAAAACCACCCGGTAAAGAACGAAATTCCAGTCTAGATTCGGGCAGTTCGGAAAATTCTCCCACTGCCAGTAATTTTATCTCACTCCAGCGTTCGGTTAAACTCTCAACAGCTTCCGTAGTAAAAGAGGGAGCCACAATTACCTCAATAAACTTTCTTCCTCCGGTAATTTCCCGGCTGAGTGCTGCATCAACCTGCTTATTTAAAGCCGCAATGCTCCCATAAGCCGATTCAGGATCGCCGGCATGAGCCCGGCGGAAGGCAACCACCGGAGAGTCAGAAACTGCCAGCCCGCAGGGGTTGGTATGTTTTATCAGGGCCGCAGCCGGCTGACCGGAAAATTCCCGCACCAGTTCCAGGGCAGCAGCGGCATCATTTATATTATTGTAGGAAAGTTCCTCACTGGCCTGAAGTTCTCCCAGTAAGATTGACTGACCCTGATTTCGCACCAGACCCGAATTTGTTGTTAAGTATGCGGAAGACTGCTGATGAGGATTCTCTCCATATTTTAGCTCCACCCTGTGGTCTCCCTTGATAGAAATATGTTCGGGAAAAAGGTTGAGTTCAGCATTGGTTTCTTCTTTTTGCTTTGTTAAGCCAGCAAAATAAGAAGCTATCTGACCATCATATTCAGCTGTTAATTTAAAAGCTTCTCCGGCCAGTCTTTGCCGGTATTGCAGATTAAGCTCCCCGGAGCCCAATCTTTCACTGAACTCATCATACTGTTCGGGAGCGGTTAAAACTGTTACCCGCTGGTGGTTTTTAGCTGCTGCCCTGATTAGCGAAGGGCCTCCGATATCAATCTGTTCCACAGCAGAATCAATATCTCCTGGATTATCTTCAACAGTTTCCTTAAAAGGATAGAGGTTACAGACCACCAGGTCAACAGGTTCTATCTGCTGCTCTTCTAATTCTGCCAGATCTTCTTTCTTCTCAGTAGCCAGCAGTCCGGCAAAAATAGCCGGGTGAAAAGATTTAACCCTGCCGCCCAGTAATTCAGGATAACCGGTAATTTCTGCAACCGGTGTAACTTTGTGACCTGCTTGCTCTAAATGCACTGCTGTACCCCCGGTTGCAATCAACTCTACATCTTCCTCTGCAAGTGCTTCAGCCAGCTTCTTCAATCCTGATTTATCTGAAACACTTAGAAATGCTCTTGAAATATCTGCCACTTATAACAACTCCCCGGTCTTAGTATTTCTGAAAATAAAATCTTAGTACGACTGTTAAAGCCCTAATTATATAATTTCCTGGGTTAACGATTAAAACATATTTATAATTAAAATATGCCAGCAAAAAATACTTTTATACAAAATAAACTCCATAAAAAATTATAGCATCAATTATAGTATAAGAAGTTAATCATAGCATAAGTAGTTATTACTTTGTTTCCTATGTCATTACAG
Source organism: Halanaerobiaceae bacterium (assembly GCA_003554685.1). GTDB lineage: Bacteria > Bacillota > Halanaerobiia > Halanaerobiales > Halarsenatibacteraceae > T1SED10-84. The sequence goes on along the minus strand of PWHA01000119.1, from coordinate 252 downwards.
ATTTACCCCTATATTATTAAATTAAGTATAGAGGCCGGTAACTCCTGCTCTAAAACTAAATTATCCGTGATTTTTAAAGAAGTTGTCCCGAAAAATATCCGAAAATATTTTTCTGGTAATGACACTTTCGTGGTTGACAGCCTGCAAAATTGTGGTATAATATTAATTGCACTGCCGAGATGGCGGAACTGGCAGACGCACAGCGTTGAGGGCGCTGCGGGCAATTATCGCCTGTGTGGGTTCGAATCCCAC
>PWHA01000317.1 GCA_003554685.1 Halanaerobiaceae bacterium | reverse complement strand
GGATCCGGGAGCAAGGTGTCAATGTTGAAATATTATACAGATAGATCTTCGGTAATCAGCACTTCAGTTTCCATATGAACCACGGATGTGATGGAATTGGAAATAAGGCAGGCTCTTTCTGCTTTCATCATAATTTTTTCTGCTTTTTCCCTGTCTTCTATATTGGGAATGGTAAGGACGGGTTTCAGCAGAATCTCCGTCATGGCGTATTTCCCTTCTTTTTTACCTAGGATTCCTTCTGCAGGGCAGCTCAGGCTGGTGAATTCTAAACCGGAATTCTCGGCTATTGCCAGAAAAGTAGTCATAAAGCAGCTGCTAACGGCAGCGGTAAAAAGATGCTCCGGAGACCAGAATCCCGGCATTCCTTTGGCAAATTCCGGCGGGGTGGCAATTTCTACTTTCTGGTTGAGCAAAGGAGAAGAAATCTCCCCCTTTCTATCCATGATCCATTCTAAATCTACTTGATATTTATGCACTTCCATTTTTTAATTTTTTATAAATATAGGTTGAATAATTATTGCTGAATATGATCCTTGTCAGGTTTCACTTCACAATTTCCCCCGGCACAATTTCCGGCGGCACAGCCTAGGCTAAACAAACCCATAGCAGCTGGCCAGGCGCCAATTAAAATACCCATCCACTGCCCTTCAATGGCGCTTTGCACAATTATCCAGGCCCCTATCACCAAATACAAAACCCTTATCCAGGTCCAATTGCTTAAAATCCTGTTCATCATACCGCTACTTTTTTGTTCAGGCTAGCCCAACTCCCGCCGTTATGGACATTGGTGTATCCTTTGGATTGAAGCAAGCTTTTGGCTGAAGCGCTCCGCATGCCGGAAGCACAACAGGTAATTATAGGCTTGCTCTTATCTTTTAACATCCCTGTTGAAGATTGTAAATCGGGCAAGGGGATATTCTTCGAACCTTTAATGTGGCCAGTAGCATATTCAGCTTTACTTCTTACATCCACTATAATCCCTCCGTCTTTACGAAGCTGATTATAATCGGGGGCCGGTTTTATTCCTAAAAACTTTTTTATTTGAGATATCATATTATACTTTTTTTGCTGTTAAATAATTTACTTCAAGCCAGGATCCTCCATTGATACAACTTACTCCCTGACGGCTCAGATAAGTCGTGGCCTGTCCACTTCTATTTCCGGATGCGCAACATAGTACTAAGGGCGATTTCATTGCTTTGAGCTCCTCCAGCCTCTGCGGGACTTCATTTAGGGGTACATTGACAGCTCCGGCTACACTTCCTCCCCTAAACTCTGACGGTGTACGTACATCTACGATGGTTCCTTCATTATTTCTGACTATTTCCTCTAAATTCATCTTGTTATATTTTTGAGTTAAACCTAGTTTTTTCAACCTTTTGGGTTGTTGACTTATAGACTTATGAATACAAAAATATGGCAAATTTATCGGGCAGTCAGTCACATTTGTTACACAAGGAAAAAAGAGCAGAGATGAAATAATATGAGTACCTGCTTCTTTGCCAGTAAATCAAAATTCGCCCATTATCCCCGCCTTGGAGACTGGAAGTTTAGTGGATGTGATTTTCTGTTTACTGGCAGCAGGGTAGAAAAATTGAACATCAAATACAGATAACGAAGATTTTGTTTCACGCAGAGTCGCAAAGACGCAGGAGATTTGGGTAAAATTAATTTGAAAATCTGCTGATATTCTAATTTTTTCTCTGCGTTCTCCGCGTCTCTGCGTGAAAAGAGTCATATAGTAGAAAGCCTTTCGATCACCGTTTGCAGCTTTGCGCGGACATCTTGGGCTATGCCCCCGAGCTTATCATTTTCTACTGCGCTCATAGAGGCAACGGGATCCACAGCAGAGACCTCAGTTTTTCCGCCTTCGATTTCCTGAACGATTACATTACAGGGCAACATGGTGCCGATCTTACTTTCCGCTGAAATGGCCTGGTGCGCCATCTGCGGATTGCAGGCTCCAAGGATCTTGTATTTCCTGAAATCAACATCCAGTTTCTTTTTGAAGGTTTCTTTTACATCAATTTCGGTCAGGATGCCAAAACCCTCTGCCTTCAATTCTTTGGTAACTTTATCTATTGCCTCATCAAAGGAAGCATCCAGGACTTTTGAAAAATAGTAGCTCATGGTTTAAAGTTTTTGGTATACCTAAATTTAACCCTTTTCACGCATCAATAAAAGCAATCATTAGCCTCATTTAAATTTAAATAACCTTATATCAGCTTTTAAAAAGTTGGAGTTTAGAAATAAAGATTTTTCAAAAACCGTGTGCCTGAACGGCAGATGAAAGCCTTACCAATCTGCCAAGTTCCAGTTACAGAAGAAAACCGCTCTGTTAACAAAGCGGTTTTCTAAAAAAGATGATAAGTACTTACCTTTACCTGAATTTATAATTTGTGCCGGGTACAGTGGAAAATGAATATACCCCTAGGTCTTCACTATATGCCCTGCCGTCAAGGACCGGGGCAACTGGTGATTTTTTCTGAAGATATTCCTCTACCACTTGGTGAATAGTGTAATCCTTATATTCTATGTCCTTTGCGTTTGGTAGTCTGCAGAGGACGTGCTCCGGGTCTCCCGGACGCTCACAGGCAGAAATGGTGTAGTATTCATCATCCTGCATGGGCTTTCCCTTGATGCTGATGGAGTTG